>NZ_BAAAMR010000027.1:0-95799 GCF_039529375.1 Actinomadura napierensis | reverse complement strand
CGGCGGACGCCGGCGCGTCGGGCTTGCCCGGCGCGGCAGGGTCGGCCGGACCTGCAGGACCGGGGGGACCGGCCGGGCCCGCGTCGCCGAACTTGCCGTCGGCGCGGCGCGGCGCCTCGACCGGCGGCGGCGTGCGGTCGCGCCCCAGCCCGAGGACGCCGCCGGTGAGCAGCAGCGCCAGGCCGACGAGCACCGCGCCCGCCGGAATGTAGCTGCGCACCATGTCGATCTTCAGCGCCTCCCGGTCGGCCATCCCGACCAGGCTCTTCTGGTCCTTCTCGACGGTGACCAGGTCGGCCTGCGCGACGATCATCTTGCCCTTGCCGTCCCGCGTCTGCACCCAGCTGCGGATGTTCTCGCGGTGCTTGACCGGGACGCCGGTGCGCGGATCCACCCAGGCGGTGTTGTAGGACTCGGTGTAGCGGTCCACCTTCTGGCTCTTGCTGCCCTTTCCGAGCCCCAGGAGCTCGCCGGGCATCTCGGTGTCGACCGAGGCGGTCTTGGTGAGCGGGATCTGCTGGGTGAAGCGGTAGGTCACCAGCCCGTGGACGCGTTCGACCGCGCCGAAGCGCATCGGCACCTGCTGCTTGGTGGTCATGTCGTAGAACGGGTAATCGCGCTTCTCCACGTCCCCGATCGGGAACAGCAGCCCGTATCCCGACATGCGCACGGTGCTGTCGCCGTCCACGTTGACGCCGCAGCAGTTGACGAGGACGCCCGTCCGGCGGTCGAAGGCGATCCGGTAGTTCTGGATCTGCACGGGGTCGTCCGGCTTGGACTCGTCGAAGATATTGGTGCTGGAGTCCCAGACGGCGATCTTGTTGTTGCCGTTGTTCGCCCGCACGTCGCCGCGCACCGTGTTGTCGGCGCGCAGGGTGACGCCGGTCTTGGTCTTCAGCGTCGCGGCGTCGAAATAGGTGCTGTTCGGCGATTCCAGATGGGTCAGCTGGTAGCGGTTCAGCGGCGCGAGGACGACGCGGTCGGCGACATAGAAGCGCATGAGCGGCGCGAGGGAGAGAAAGAAGGCGCCCAGACCGATGAGGATCAGTGCGGATCGCCTCATCTTCACCTCCAGGAAGCTGCCGTTACACTCGACGACCCGAGCAACGGGAACCGGGAACGCGGCCATCCGGCGCGACGCAACACTACACGAAGCACTTATATCGGCCCGATGACGTCAGGGGCTCCCCCGAATGGTGACCAGTCCGCCCACCCGGCACTGGCCGGCGCTCGCGGCGGTGCTCCCGGCGGCGTTCATGGACACCGTCGACGTCTCCATCGTGAACACGGCGCTGGTCCGGATCCAGCGCGATCTCGGCGCGTCCGGGGACATCGGCCAGTGGGTCGTCGCGGCCTACGCGCTGTGCTTCGCGATCACGCTCGTCGCGGGCGGGCGGCTCGGCGACCTGGTCGGACGGCGCCGGATGCTGCTGGCGGGCGTCGGCGGTTTCGTGGCCGCCTCGGCGCTGGCCGGGGCCGCGGCGACCCCGGCGATGCTGATCGCGGCCCGCGGCGCCCAGGGCCTGTTCGGCGGGATCATGGTGCCGCAGGCCATGTCGGTGATCACGACCCGGTTCCCGGCGGGACGGCGGCGCGCCACCGCGCTCAGCCTGACCGGGCTCGTCCTCGGGGTGGCGACCGTCAGCGGGCCGCTGATCGGCGGGCTGCTGGTCTCGGCCGACCTCGGCGGGCTCGGCTGGCGCGCGATCTTCTACGTCAACGTTCCAGTGGGGCTCGCCGCGATGGCAGCGGGGTGGCGGTGGATCCCGCCGGACGGGCGGGCCGGCGCCCGCCGCCCGGGCCGCCGCGACGCGCTCGGCGTGGTGCTGCTGGCCGCGGCGTCGCTGCTGCTGATCGGCCCGCTGGTGGAGGGGCGCGCGCTCGGCTGGCCGCCCTGGCTGGTCGGCGCGCTGCTGCTGAGCGCGCCGGCGCTGGCGGTGTTCGCCCGGCACGAGCGGCGGCGCGAGCGCCGCGGCGAGGTGGTCCTCGTCCCGGCGCACCTGCTGCGGCGCCGCTGCTTCTCCACCGGGACCGCGCTCACCGCCGTCGTCATGTCCGGCACCACCTGCCTGCTGCTGACGCTGACCTGGGGCCTGCAGGGCGGGCTCGGGTGGACCCCGATGCACACGGCGCTGACGACGCTGGCGCTGCCGCTCGGCATCGGCTGCACGTCCCAGCTCACCAACTGGCACGGGCACGCGGCGGGCCGCCGGTTCGTCGGGCTCGGCGCCGCGGTCATGGCCGCCGGGCTCCTCGCCCTGATGGCCGCGGTGAGCACCGCCGAGGACGCGACGCGCAGCCGGGACGTGATGCCGTGGCTGTTCGTCACCGGCGTCGGCATGGGCATGATCATCCCGCTGCTGCCCCACATCAGCATGCGGGAGGTGCCGAACGGCGACGCCGGCGCCGCGTCGGGGGTGTTCAACTCGGCCGGGCAGCTCGGCGCCGCGCTCGGCGCCGCGGTCGCCGGCCTGATCTTCTTCGCCGGGGGCCCGCACGGCCCGTCGGCCGCCATGCACGCGGTGGCGCATACCCTCGGTTACAACATCGCGGCCCTGGTGCTCGTCGCCGGGCTCGCGCGCCTGCTCCCCCCGGACGACGCGGCGCCGCGGCCGCCGGCGGGGCCCGTCCCGACGTCCCACCCCGGAGGCCGAACTGAAGCCGGAGGTCACGCTGCGGAAGGCGGAACGAGCCGGCCGGCGCGCTGACCCAGGCGGCCGTCCGCCCGGGCGGGCGGCACGGCTGCGCGCGCGCCTGCCCCGCCCGGCCGCGCTCGCGCCGGGGCTGGTGGCGCTGGCGCTCGGCTGCCTGGCCGTCGGCCCCGGCCTCGCCCCCGGCTACGTGCTCTCCTACGACATGGTGTTCGTGCCGCGCCCGGCCACGAACGACGCCATGTTCGGCCTCGCCGGCGGGTTCCCCCGGCAGGTCCCGAGCGACGCGGTGGTCGCGGGCCTGGCCGCCGTGCTCCCGGCCGATCTCGTGCAGAAGCTCGTCCTGCTGGCGGTCTTCGTCCTGGCGGGGGCGGGCGCGGCGCGGCTCGTCCGCGAGCGGGGCACGGCGGTCCGGATCGCCGCGGCCGTCGCCTACGTGTGGAATCCGTACGTCGCCGAGCGCCTGCTGCTCGGGCACTGGGCGCTGCTGCTCGGCTACGCGGGCCTGCCGTGGGTGCTGCACGCCTCCACCGGCGTGACGGCGCGCCGGGGCTTCGCCGGGCTGGTCCGCGCGCTGGTCCCGGCGGCGGTCGGCGGGTTCGCGGCCTGGGACGTCTCGGCGCTCGTCGCGGCGGGCGGCGCCCTCGGCGGCCACGGCCGCCGGCACCGGACCCGCGCCGCCCTGCTCACCGCGCTCGCCCTGGCGGGAGTGGCGCTGCCCTGGCTGGTGCCCGCCCTGCTGGGCAGCGGGCGGGCGAGCAGCGACCCGGCCGGCGTCGACCTGTTCGCCGCCCGCGCCGACACCCCGTTCGGCGCGTTCGGCAGCCTGCTGTCCCTCGGCGGCATCTGGAACGCCGAGGTCGTGCCGGCCGGGTTCGGCAGCCTGCCGACGGCCGGTGGCAGGCTCGTGCTCTCGGTGCTCGCGATCGCGGGGTTCGCCGTCCTGCTGCGGCGCTCGGCCGACCCGCGGCTGCGCGGGCTCGCGGTGTCCGCCGCGGTCGGGTTCGTGATCGCGTGCGCGGGGATCACCGGGCCGGCCCGGGCCGCGCTGCGCGGGCTGGTGGGGCTGTGGCCCGGGTTCGGGGTGCTGCGGGACGCGCAGGTCTACATCGCGCCGCTCGCGCTGCTGGAGGCAGTCGGTCTCGCGTTCCTGGTCGCCGAGCTGCTCGGGCGGGCGTACCCGGCGCTGGCCGCGCTGGTGGCGGTCGCGCCGGTGGCGCTGCTGCCGACGCTGGCCTGGGGCGCCGCCGGGAACCTGCGGGCCGTGCACTATCCGGCCGACTGGGCCGCCGCCCGCGCGATCATCAATGCCGACCCCGCGCCCGGACGGGTGCTCGACCTGCCCTGGGGCGGGTACCGCCGCTACGCCTGGAACCACGACCGCACCGTGCTCGACCCGCTGCCGCGCGTCCTGGACCGGCAGGTGGTGTGGGACGACGGGCTCCGCGTGGGGAACCGGGCCCTCGCCGCCGAGGCCCCCGCGGCGCGGCGGGCGCAGGCCCTGCTGCGCGGCCGGGGACCGCTGGCCCCGGCGCTCGCCGGATCCGGGTACCGTTACGTCGTCCTGGAACGGGTCGGCGACCCGGAGGAGAACGCGCTCGCCGGACGCCTGGACGGCGCCCGGATCGTGCTCTCCGGCCGGCACCTCACCGTGTTCCAGCTGGGATCTCCCGCGCCGCCCCCGGGGCCCGCGAGCACGGACGTGGCACCGGTCGCCGGCGCGGATATTCTGGCGCTGCTGCTCATATTGTGGTCAATGTCTATTTATGCCACTAGTCTGGGCGGCACCCCGCGCGTACCAGCCAGTAGGGAGCCCCCCACATGCGCATCCTGATCGCTGCCGTCATCGGCGTGCTGCTCGCCGGCGGGACGTCCGTGGCCGTGGTGCACGTGGCCACCAAGACCCCGAACCCGCAGGTCAAGCCGCTGTACAACTACGGCACCCGCTGACCGGCGGGCCACCCGGGTGCGACCGTCGCCGGACTGTCTCTGCCGTACCGGGCAGGCGGCCGCGCCCGCCCGGTGCTCGTTGCACCCGCGCCCGGCCCCGGAGAAGCCCGCGCCGAGCCTGGACCGGCTGCGGGTGGCGATGGTCAACTGGCGCGACCCCTGGCAGCGCGCCGCCGGCGGCGCCGAGGAGTACGCCTGGCAGATGAGCCGGCAGCTGCGCGACCGCGGCGCGCGCGTGCACTTCGTCACCAGCCGCGAGGCCGGCCAAGCCCGCCGCGAGGAGCGCGACGGCATCGCGATCAGCCGGATGGGCGGAAAGTACTCCCGGTACCCGCTGACGATGGCGTGGCTGCTGCGGCACCGCCGCGACTTCGACGTGGTCGTCGACTGCATGAACGGCATCCCGTACCTGTCGCCGCTCGTGCTCCACCGCCGGACGCGCGTGCTCCTGCTCGTCCACCACGTGCACGGCCGCCAGTTCTTCGTCTACTTCCCCGCGCCGCTGGCGTGGCTCGGCAAGGCGCTGGAGGGGCCGGTCGCCCGGCTCGTCTACCGGCGGCACCCCGCCGTGGCCGTCTCCGTCTCGACCGCCACCGCGATGCGGGAGCGGCTCGGCTGGCGGGGCCCGATCTTCATCGTGCCGAACGGCGCCCACCCGGCGTCCCCCGGCCCGGCGCGCGGCCGCCGCACCTCACCGGACGCCGCCCCGGGCCCCGTGCTCGCCTGCGTCGGCCGGCTCGTCACCACCAAGCGCGTGGACGAGGTGATCGACGTGGCCGCGCGGCTGCGCGACCGGTGGCCGGGGCTGCGGCTGCACGTCATCGGCCGCGGCCACGAGGAGCCCGCGCTGGCCGCCCAGATCGCCGCGGCCGGCCTCCAGGACACCGTGCGGCTGCACGGCTACCTGCCCGCCGCCGGCAAGGACGCGCTGCTGGCCGGCGCCGACCTGCACATCACCGCCTCCCGCTTCGAGGGCTGGGGCCTGTCGGTGCTCGAAGCGGCCTCCCTGGGCGTGCCGACGGTCGCCCACGACGTCGACGGGCTGCGCGAGGCGGTCCGGCACGGCGTCACCGGATGGCTCGCGGGCCCGGACGAGGACCTCGCCCCGGTCGTCGAGCGCGCGCTGAAGGAGGTCTCCGACCCGGTCCGGCGCGCGGAGATCCGCGAGTCCTGCGAGCACTGGGCCGGGCTGTTCTCCTGGACGGCCACCGGGGACCGGATGGCCCGGCTGATCCGGGCCCAGCGGCGGGTCCCGCCGCGCCGCCGCCCCGGCGGCCCGGCCTACGTGGCCACATTCGGACGCCCCGGACCGGCCGGCGCCGCCGAGCGCACCGTCCTGGTGGAGAACACCGGCCCCGCCGCGCTCGCCCGCGCCGCGGCGGCGCGGGGCGAGACCGTCCTGGGGATCCGCGCCGCTACCCCGACCGAGCTGCTCACCGGCGTCCCCGGAAGAGAGCTGTGACGGCCACCGCACCGCTCCGCTGGACCGGCCCCGCATCACCTTCCGCCGACGGCACCGGGCGGGACCCGGACGCCCGGATGCGCGACCGCATGCGCCTCCTCGTGTCGTCGCTGCTGCTGCTCACCGTGGCGTTCACCATCGCGCCGAAGCGGATCCTGCCCGACACCAAGCTCGACATGGCCCTCAACCCCGGCGGGTTCCTCGGCCGGGCGCTGAACATGTGGGACGCCACGTCCTACTTCGGGCAGGTGCAGAACCAGGCGTACGGCTACCTGTTCCCGATGGGCCCGTTCTACCTGCTCGGAAAGGGGATCGGGCTGCCCCCGTGGGTCACGCAGCGGCTCTGGCTCGGGCTGGTGCTCGTCGTCGCGTTAACCGGCCTGGTGAAGCTGGCCGAGGAGATGCGCATCGGGAGCCCCGGCGGGCGGCTGCTCGCCGGGTTCGCCTACGCGCTCGCGCCCCGCGCCGAACTGCTCCTCGGCGTCAACTCCTCGGAGTTCCTGCCGACCGCGATGCTGCCGTGGATCCTGATCCCGCTGGTGCGCGGCGCCCGCACGGGCAGCACCCGCCGCGCCGCCGCCCTGTCCGCCCTCGCCATCGTGTGCTGCGGCGGCATCAACGCGGCCGCCGAGGCGGCGGTGCTGGTCGTCCCGCTCGTCTACCTGCTGACGAGGGCGCGCGGGCCGCGCAAGTGGCGGCTGCTCGGATGGTGGCTGCCCTGCACGGCGGCGGCGTCGGTCTGGTGGCTCGTCCCGGCGTATCTGATGGGCCGGTACATCTTCCCGTTCATCGACTACACCGAGAGCGCCACCACCACCACGCAGACGACCTCGCTGGCGAACACGCTGCGCGGGACGTCCTCGTGGACGGCGTTCCTGCCCGTCGACACGAACCCGTGGTGGCCGGCCGGGCACGCGGCGTCCACCGTCCCGTGGCTCGTCGCGGTGACCGGCGCGGTCGCGGCCTTCGGCCTGCTCGGGCTGGGCCGCCGGGGGCTGCCCGAGCGCGGCTTCCTGGTGCTGTCGCTGCTCCTCGGCGTCGTCCTCATCGCGACCGGGCACCACGGGCCGCTCGCCCCGCCGTTCGCCGACACCCTGCGCGACCTGCTCGACACCGCGCTCGCGCCGCTCCGCAACATCCACAAGTTCGACGCCCTGGTCCGGCTGCCGCTCGTCCTCGGGCTGGCCCGGCTGGTGAGCGCGGTGCCGGCGGGGGCGCCCTGGTGGAAGCGGCCGAACGCGGGCTTCGCGGCGATCGCGGCCGTCGCGCTGGCGGCGGTGCCGATGCTGAACCCCGGCCCCACCGCGAACGCCAACATGCCCGACCCGGTCCCGGCCTACTGGCGGCAGGCCGCCGACTGGATCAACGAGCGGGGCGGCCTCAACACGACCATGGCGGTGCCCGGCGTGCCGTTCGCGGACTTCCAGTGGGGACGCGCCATGGACGACCCGCTCCAGGCCCTGCTGTCGGTGAGCTGGGCCGACCGCTCGGCCGTCCCGTACGGGTCGGCCGGCGCCGCCCGGCTGACCCGGGCGATCGACCAGCGGCTGGCGACCGGCCAGGGCTCGGAGGGGCTCACCAAGGTGCTGGCGCGCATGGGGGTGCGCTTCCTGCTGGTGCGCAACGACCTGAACCGGGCGGAGCTGGACGGGGCGTGGCCGGCCCGCGTGCACGAGGCCCTCGAACGCTCGCCCGGCATCGTGCAGCGCGCCGCGTTCGGCGGGCCGGTCGGCGACCCCGGCCCGGCCGACGCCGTCGGGTCCTTCGACCAGCCCTACCGGGCGCTGGAGGTCTACGAGGTCACCGACGCGTTCCCCGCCGCGAGCACGGTGCCGGCCGACCGGCCGCTGCGGGTGATCGGCGGGCCCGAGGCGCTGCTGCCGCTCGCCGACGCCGGGCTGCTCGACGGCGACCGGCCGGTCGTCTTCAACGACGACCCGGGCGCGGACGCGATCCCCGCCGCCGACACCATCGTCACCGACACGCTGCGCCGCCGCGAGGCCAACTTCTCCGACCTGCGCAACGGCGAGTCGCCCACCCTCGCCGCGGGCGAGCCTTACAAGGGGACGTCGCGGGTCAAGGACATCCTCGCGCCGGGCTGGGACGACTACCAGGCGGTCGCCCGGTACGAGGGGATCGCGTCGGTCACCGCCTCGTCGTCCGCGTCCGACATCACGGCGCCGTCCAACCACGACTCGCAGAGCAACCAGCCGTTCTCCGCGCTCGACGGCGACCCGGCCACCCAGTGGACGTCCTCCGGCTGGAAGGGCGCGCTCGGCGAGTGGCTCGAGGTCCGGTTCAGCCGGCCGATCCCGGTCGACCACGTCACCGCGACGTTCGGCGACGCGGACTTCCTCGGCCCCGCCGTCACCCAGGTGGCGGTCGAGACCGAAGCCGGGAGCGTCCGCGACCGCGTCGCCGTGGCGGGGCGGCCGCAGTCCCTGCCCGCGCGGGGCGGCACCACGAGCTGGGTCCGGATCCGCGTCACCGGGCTCGCCGGGCCGTCCCGGACCGGCGGACGGGTCGCCATCGCGGACCTGAACGTGCCGGGCGTGACCGCCCGCCGCGCGATCGCCGCCCCGGCGGCCACCGGCGGCACCACCGTGCTGACCGGTACCGACGACCACGCCGACGCCTGCATGCGCGGCCCGGTCACCTGGACGTGCAACCCGCAGCTGGCGCGGCGCGGGGAGAGCGGCTCCTTCGAGCGGATCTTCACCGCCGCCGCGTCCGGGGCGCGCACCCTCGGCGGCTCCGCGGTGCTCACCGACCCGAAGATCATCGCGGCGGCGACCACCTCCGGACCCGTCCGGGTCGCGGCGTCCTCCACCTACGTCCAGCATCCGGCGGACATGGCGCGCTCGGCGTTCGACGGCGACCCCCGCACGACCTGGATCGCCGGCCGCGACGACGCCGCCCCGCGGCTGACGATCCGGTTCGGCAAGAAGACCGACCTGTCGAAGATCACCGTCCGGCTGCCCTACGGGCAGGCGCAGAAGGTCGTCCTGGCCGGGGACGACACCACCCGCGACGGGATCGTCGACCGCGCCGGCGTGTTCCGGTTCGCGCCGATGCGCACCAGCACGCTGACCATCACCTTCCCCAACGCCCCGGGCGTCCAGGTCACCGACGTCACCGTCCCGGGCGTCCGGCCGCTCGGCGCGCCGTCGCAGCTGCCGCTCCAGACCAAGTGCGGCACGGGCCCGTCCTTCGACCTCGGCGGGCGGACGGTCCGGACCCGCCTGGTCGGGGGGACGGCCGCCGACCTCCTCGACGGCACTCCCGTCCGCTACGCGGCGTGCGGCCGCGTCCCGGTCGGGCAGGGCGAGAACCGGCTCAGCGTCTCCCCCGTGTCGCCGTACCGGATCGTCTCGGCCGTGCTGGCGTCCGGGACCGAGGGGCCCGCCGCGTCCGCCGCCGCGCCGCGGATCGAGCAGTGGAGCGCCCACAGCCGGTCCATCGCGGTCGACTCCTCGGACCAGCCCACCTACCTCGAACTCGACGAGAACCACAACGACGGCTGGGTCGCCGCCCTCGGCGGCAAGCAGCTCCGGTCCGTCCGGCTGGACGGCTGGCGCCAGGCGTGGCTGGTCCCGGCCGGCGAGTCCGGAACGGTGAAGCTGACCTACGCGCCGGACCGGGGCTACCGGCTGACGCTCGTCGCGGGCCTGCTGCTGGTGCTGCTGATCGTGGTGCTGGCGATCGTCCCGGCGCGGCCGTCCACCGCGCCGCCGCTCGATCCGGGACGGGTCGCGCGTGCCGTGGGCTGGGCGATCGCCGCGCTCGCGGGCTTCTGGGTCGGCGGCCCCGCCGGGATGGTCGCGGTCCCGGCCGCGTGCGCGCTCGGGATGCTGCTGCGGCGGCGCCGCGACCTGCGTCCCGCCGCGATCGTCTCGGCCGTGCTGGCCGCCGCCGTGCTCCAGGGCGCGGGCACCTACCTGGACCTGCACGGCCGGACGCTGCCCTGGCGGCTGCTCACGGAGGCCGCGCCCGAGGTGCTCTGCCTGGTCGCCCTCGGCCTGCTGATCTCGGTGCTGGGACCGCGCCCGGCCCTGCCCGACGAGCCGGACGCGCCCGCCGCACCGGCCCCGCCGCCGCCCGACCGGCTGCCGGACCCGACCGGCGGCGGGCTGCGGATCACCTGGCAGGCGGCGGGTCCGCCTTCCGGCCCGGGCCGGCGCGGCGCCGCCCCGGCCC
Source organism: Actinomadura napierensis (assembly GCF_039529375.1). Classification (NCBI taxonomy): domain Bacteria; kingdom Bacillati; phylum Actinomycetota; class Actinomycetes; order Streptosporangiales; family Thermomonosporaceae; genus Actinomadura; species Actinomadura napierensis. The sequence goes on along the minus strand of NZ_BAAAMR010000027.1, from coordinate 85,539 downwards.
CCGGTCGCGGAGCAGCTGGAAGGGCTTCTCCACCGCGAAGTAGCTGACCGTCGCCACGACGATCGCGCCGGCCATCGTGACGGGGAACAGCACCCAGAAGTCCCGGTGCCACAGCGGCCGGCCGGTGATGTCGTACCAGGCCTGGATGATCGGCTGGTGCCAGAGGTAGATCCCGTAGGAGATCAGCCCGACCGAGCGCACGAGCCGGTTGCCGAGGACCGCGACCGTGACCCGGTTGCCGGGGGCCAGCGCGGCCGGCAGCACCACCCCGAGGGCGATCAGGGGGTAGAGCGCGCCGCTGACCATGTACTGCGGGACGTTCTGCGGGACGTCCTGGAACGGCAGCGAGATCGGCGTGGAGGCCAGGATCAGGCAGCACAGCGCCATCAGCCACCATGCCCCCGGCATCGACCCGAGGACGGCGGCCCGGCGCGCGACCTGCGTGCCGGGACGCGCCTTGGCCCAGACGGACACGACCGACAGCGCCATGCCCAGGGTGAAGTAGAGCAGCGACCTCGGCAGCAGATGCTCGTAGTAGAACATCGTCTCGTACTCGACCGTGGCGCGCAGCACCATCGTGGTCACGTAGGACAGCGCGGTCAGCGCGAGAAGGGCGATCAGCAGGCGGCGCGCCCGCTCGTCGACGCCGGCCCGCCCGCCCCGGACGGCGAACCAGCGCAGCCCCACCGCCAGCAGCGGCAGCAGCAGGTAGAAGCCGACCTCCACCGACAGGCTCCACACCGGCCCGAGGCCGGGCGGCCCCACCCCGTCCCACCACGGGTTAGGGTCGTAGTGCTCGGTCAGCGTCGCCCATTCCAGCCACGCGCGCGGCGTGGCGGCGTGCTCGGGGCTGAAGGCGATCAGGCCGACCGCGAGGACGATCCAGTACGTCGGCAGGATCCGCAGGCCGCGGCGCCACAGGTAGGCGCGGGCGTCCGGGCGGACGCCGCCCTCGATCGCGTTCCGCGCCCACGGCCGGTAGAGCAGCAGCCCGGACAGCGCGAAGAAGATCGGCACCCCGACGCCGCCGTTGTAGATCACCCGCCAGACCATCGAGTTGTCCGCGGCCATGGCCGTGGCGAAGGCGGTGTGCAGCAGGACGACGATCAGGCTCGCGACGGCGCGGATCCCGTCCAGCGCGACCAGGTGCGACGTCCCGCCGGGGCTCGACGGCGAGTCCTGGAGGGCGGGCGGGTCCGGCAGGGTCCGGAGCGTCGCCTGCGACGGCGCGGCCTCGTAGGCCGCGCCTTCCCGGGGCGGGGCGCCCTGGGGGGCGGTGACCTGCCCGCGGCCGGCGGCGGGCCCGCGCCCGGGGACCGGCCCGCGCGCGGCGGGCCGGTCCCCGGCAGGCGTCCGGCCGTCGATCACTGACATCTGCGCTCTCCATGGACGGCGATGCCACCCCAGTGTGCCCTGTGCCCCCTGGTGCTGGGGAGCCCGCCCGCCCGTCCCTTTACGGCTTACCGGCTTACCGGCGCCGCGGGTTCGGGGTCGCGGGGAAGGCCGAGGATGCGTTCGCCGATCACGTTGAGGTTGACCTCGGTGGTACCGCCGCCGATCGTCATCGCGCGGGACGCCAGCAGATAGCGGGTCCAGCGCGGGCGCAGGCCGTCCTTCCAGCCGCCGGTCAGCGCGCCCTCGCCGCCGAGCAGCGTGAACCCGAACTCGGTGACCTGCTGGCCGTGCTCCATCGCGACGAGCTTCCGCACGTTCGCGGTCGCGCCCGGGTCGGTGCCCGACAGCTGCTTGAGCGTGGCGCGCAGGCCGAGGAGGTTGAAGGCGTGCTCGTCGCACGCGAGCCGGCCGATGCCGTCGCGGACGAGCGGGTCGCCGTCCAGGCCCAGCTCGGCGGCGAGGCTCAGCAGCTTCGGCACGTCGCCGCCGAGCTGGAACGAGCTGGTCAGCCCGACGCGCTCGTTGGCGAGGGTGTTGCGGGCGACGCGCCAGCCCTCGTTGACGGGGCCGACGACCCGCTCGTCCGGGACGAACACGCCGTCCAGGAACACCTCGTTGAACACCGCGTCGCCGGTGCACTCGCGCAGCGGCCGGACGTCGATGCCCTCCGACGCCATGTCGACGATGAAGTAGGTGATGCCGTCGTGCTTGGGCCTGTCCGGGTCGGTGCGGGCGATGCAGATGCCCCACTGCGCCTCGCGGGCCAGGGACGTCCAGATCTTCTGGCCGCTGATCCGCCAGCCGCCCTCGACCCGCTCCGCGCGGGTGCGCAGCCCGGCGAGGTCGGATCCCGCGCCCGGCTCGGAGAACAGCTGGCACCAGATGATCTCGCCGCGCAGCGTCGGCGGCAGGAACCGCTCCTGCTGCTCCGGGGTGCCGTACTGGACCAGCGACGGGACGACCCACGCCGCGATCATCAGCGGGACCGGCCGGACCTTCGCCGCCTTCAGCTCCTGCTGGACGACGATCTGCTCCAGCGGCCCGGCGCCGCGGCCCCACGGCTTCGGCAGGTGCGGCGTCACCCAGCCGCCCTCCGCCATCGCCGCGCGCTGCTCCAGCGGTTCCATCGCGGCCATCTCGGCGACGCGGCCGCGGATCTCCTCCCGCAGCGGCGCGGCCTCCTCGCCCAGCTCGATGCTCATCGGGCGGCGCACGCCACCGATCGCGAGTGCCGCCACGTCGGCCCGGTACCCGCTCGCCCGGCCGAGCAGGGCGCGCAGGGTGAGGGCGCGCCGATAGTAGAGGTGGGCGTCGTGCTCGTAGGTGTAGCCGACGCCGCCGTGGACCTGGATGTTGCCTTCGGCGCACATGACGGCCGCGTCGGCGGCGAGCACGCCCGCCACCCCGACCGCGTAGGCGCGCTGGTCGGGGTCGTCGGTGAAGGCGCGCGCCGCGTCCCAGACGGCGGCCCTCGCGCGCTCGACCGCGATGAGCATCCGGGCGCACTTGTGCTTGACGCCCTGGAACTGGCCGATCGGGCGCCCGAACTGCTCGCGGAGCTTGGCGTAGGAGACGGCGTCGTCGAGGGCGCGGCCCGCCACCCCGCACGCCTCGGCCCCCAGCAGGACGACCGCGAGGGCGCGGGCGTCGGGCGCGTCGACGAAGCGGCCGTCCGGGACGTCCAGGCCGTCCACGGTCACCGAGCCGACCGGGCGAGTGATGTCGAGCGACTCCAGCTCTTCGACCGTGACCTCGTCCCGTTCGGCGACCACCCAGCGGCCGCCGGCCGGGAGCAGGAACACGTCGGCGAGCGGCGCGCCCAGGACCGGCTGCACCGTGCCCGACACCCTGGTTCCGTCGACGTCCAGGCCGCCCGACAGGGCGACGGCCGCCTTGCGGGAGCCGTCCGCGAGCCCGGCGAGCAGGCCTTCGCTCCCGGCCCCGGCCCCGGCGGCGTGCAGGATCGCCGAGGCCAGGACGGTCGGTGTGTACGCGCCGGGCGCGAGGACCCGGCCGAGCTCCTCCAGCGCGACGGCCTGCTCCAGCAGCCCGAACCCCTGGCCGCCGGCGTCCTCGGGCAGGTGCAGCCCGAGCAGGCCCTGCCCGGCGAGCGCCGGCCAGAACCCGGCGCCGGCCTCGCGCGCGCCGTCGGCGCGCAGGCTCTGGGGCGGGACGTTCCGCTCGGCGAACCCGCGCACCGACGCCGCCAGCGCCTCGTGCTCCTCCGTCAGCCCGATCGCCATGACTGCACCTCTCCGTCGGGGATCGGAGCCAGCCTATTAGAACGACATTCGGTACTTAAGGGGGGTCAGGCCGCGACCTTCAGCCGCCCGAGGAACTCGTTGAGGTCGGGCCACAGCTTCCTGTGCGTGTTCGGCAGCGACGCGAACACCGTCGCGGGCGTCTTCCGGCCCGTGTCGATCACCGCGGTCGCCACGATCTCCCCGTTCGCCCGCACCCCGGCCCGCTTGTAGGTCAGGTACGACGCGATCAGCCAGCCCTTGTGCCCGCCGACGTCGAGCGCCTGCGACGCCAGCGGCGCCGACTTGTGCGGGAACGAGTAGTACTGCTCCTCGTAGCCCTGCGCCGCGAGCGCGGTGGTCTTCTTGACGCTCTTCGGCCCCTGGTAGGCACCGAGCAGCGTCGGCGCCAGCGTCCCGGTGAGGAGCTGGCCGTACCACATCTGCTGCCCGTGCCGCTCGGTCACCACGATCTGCTGCCCCGACCAGCCCGGCGTGCTCAGCTTGTTCTTCTTGGTCGGCAGCTGCCACGGCGCGGCGAGCCTCGGGTAGGACAGCCCAGACGCCGCGTCCGTCAGCACCCCGAGGATCCGGCTCGGCTTGCCGGCGAACCGCTTGAGCCGCTTGTCCGCCGGAATCGTGACCCGCGGCTGCTCGGGCCGCTCCGCGGCGCCCGCCGGCCCCGGCTTCGCGCCGGTGTCCGCCGAGGCGTCGTCGCTCCTGTGCGTCATGTAGTAGACGCCGCCGGCCGCGAGAAGCGCCACTACCAGCAGGCCCACGCCGCCGATCAGCACCAGCCGGGACCGGCCGCCGCCCTCGTCCAGCGGGTCCCGGGACGCGCCGGGCGAGCCGCCGAGCTTGGCGTCCGCCGCGGCCTCGTCGGCCATCCAGTCCGGCATCTGCCAGTTGCCGCTGCTCGGCTTGCCGGCCTTCGCCGGGCCCGCCAGCCCGACCTGCACCGCGGGCGTCTCGTCCGCGCCGGCGCCGCCGGGGCCGTCCTCGAACAGCGAGCCCTCCCAGCCGGGCGCCTCCTGCCCGTGCTCGGGCCGCTCCTCCTGCTCCTGCGCGGGGACGGGCGCGACGCGCACGTCCTCCGCGTCCGGCAGCGGACCGCCGGCGGCGGGTTCGGGCTCGGCTCCGGTCGCCCGCTCGTCACGGCCCTCGTACGCGGAGCCCGTCTCGTACGCGGGCCCCGCCTCGTATCCGGGCCCCGCCGGGTATCCGGGTTCGGCCTCGGATGCGGGTGCGGTTTCGGTCTCGTATGCGGGCGCGGGTTCGGCCTCGTACGCGGGCCGGGACGCCTCCGCCGCCGAGCCGGATTCCGGCTCGGCCTCGTACGCCGGGTCGGGCTCGGGCTCCGGGGCGCGGCTCTCGACCTTGCCCCAGACGTCGTGCGGCGGTTCCCCGCCGTCCTCGGAGAACTCCGTCCGGCCCTGCGGTGCGGGCATGAAAACCTCGGGCATCTTCGGCTCGGAGGAGACCACCTGCGGACCGGTCGCGCGTCCCGCGTCCGGCGCCGCCGGCCGCTCCGCCGCGTCGCTCTCGCTCATGTCGGTCCAGCGCCCACCGCGCTCCCCCTGATCGGACATGCGGAACACGGTACGCGAAGATCATTCATTTCGTTCCGCGGACCGTCACGCCGAGGACACATCTTCCTATCGCCTCAGCCCTGGCCGGCGGTCCCGGCGTGACCGGCCGTGCCCAAGGGATCGTCCGCGAGCCGCTCCCTCGCCAGCAGCGTCGCGCCCGCCACCGCGCCCGGCATCGCGAACACCGCGCCGAGCGGGATGAGAAAGACCACAAAGGTCGCGGCGCCGAACCCGACCACGAGCGGCCGGTCGGCCTTCAGCCGCGCGAACCGCTCCCGGCGCCGCAGCCCGCGCCGCTCCAGCGCGATCGACGTCAGCTCGCCCGCCAGGAAGTAGCCCGACACCATGGCCGCGACCACCGGGACCACCGTCTGCCCGATCAGGGGCAGGAACCCGGCGGCGAAGAACACCACCGCGAACAGCACCGCGACGATCCCGAGCACCGCCGTGTCCTTGATCGCATGGCCGATCTGCACCAGCAGCGGGACGTCCGGATCCGGCGGGGCGCCGCCCTGCGACTCCTCCACCCGCACCGCGATCGCCTCGTAGAACGGGTCGCCGACCAGCAGCGTCACCGCGGTGAAGGTGAGCACCGCGAGGAACACCGACGCCCCGTAGATCGCGATTCCCGCGATCACGCGGGCCGACGCCCGCGCCGCGTCCGACCAGCCGTCGGCGAACGGCGTCACCCAGCCGGCCAGATCGTCCAGGTAGAACGCCAGCGTGACGAGCGCCGCGGCATAGGCGGCCAGCACGATCAGCGCCGGGATCAGCCCGAACGCCCACTGCGCCGGGTGCCGCGCGGTCCAGCCGATGCCGCGCAGCAGGTAGCCGACGCCGTTGAGCAGGTCCTTGATCGCCGACGGCCTCGGCTCGGCCCGCCGCCGCGCCGGCGGTCCCGCCGGCCGACCCGGCGGTCCTGGCATCGGCTGCTGCGACCCGGGAGGCCGGTTCCACGGTGCGGGCTGGTTCGGGGGGACAGGGTTCACACGCCCACAGCCTAGCGAGGAGGAAGGCCCACGAGGCGGGCCGATTGGTCCCAGACCGCCCGGCGCAGCACCTCGTCCTTCAGCGGTCCCGCCGCCGGCACCAGCCCGGCGCCCGGCGTCGAGCTGTAGAAGCCGCCGGTGCGCCCCTCGAACTCCTCGTCCAGCGCGAGCTTGAGCGCCATCCGCGCGCCCTGCGCCGGCGTCCGCATCACGGGTGTGTGCGACAGCAGCCCGCCGATCCGCGCGTTGCCCGGCATCTCCCTGGTCAATCCGGTCGCGACGAACCCCGGGCACATCGCGTTCACCGTGACCCCGTCGCCCTCCAGCCGCCGCGCCAGCTCCTGCGCGAACAGGATGTTCATCAGCTTCGACCGCCCGTACACCCGCAGCGACCCGGGCGCCCGGTAGCCGCCCGGCTCCGCCATCCGCCCCGGGTCCAGCCGGCCGGCGAACCGGTGCGCCTCGGACGCCACCACCACGATCCGCGACGGCGCGCCCTTCTTCAGCGGCCCGAGCAGCAGGTTCGTCAGCAGGAACGGCCCGAGATGGTTCGTCGCGACCATCCGGTCGAAGCCGTCCGCGCTCTCCTTCGCCCGCATCATGTGCACGCCCGCGTTGTTGACCAGCACGTCCACCCGGTCGAACCGCTCCACCAGCGAGGCCGCCACCCGCCGCACGTCCTGCAGCGCCGACAGGTCGGCGAAGAACGTCTCGATCCGCGCGCCCGGCACGTCGGCGGTCAGCTCGTCCACCGTCTCCCGGGCGCGCATCTCGCTGCGGCACACGATCCCGACGAGGAACCCGGCGCGCGCCAGCCCGCGCGCGATCTCCTTACCGATCCCGGACGTCCCGCCGGTCACGATCGCGATCTTGTTCCTCATCCCCCCACCGAACCACCGCCCGGAAGGGACGAGCAAGGGGTGAATGTGATTTCTTGCACAAGCCGTGATGCGGAGCGCCGGCCCGCCCGTTCCGCGGGATCGTCCTGGCCTAGAACTGAAACCGGTTCTACTATCGGTCGCCATGAGGTTCACCTACGCCGAGGCGATGACCGACCCGTCGTTCTACCTGCCGCTCGCCCGCGCCGCCGAGACGGCCGGCTACACGAGCATGTCGGTGGCCGACTCGCTCGTCTACCCGCGCGAGTCCGACTCGACCTACCCCTACACCGCCGACGGGAACCGGGAGTTCCTCGAGGACAAGGCCTTCATCGAGACGTTCACGCTGATCGCGGCCATGGGCGCGGTGACGAGCACCCTCCGGTTCACCCCGTTCGTCCTCAAGCTGGCCGTCCGGCCGCCCGTGCTGGTCGCCAAGCAGGCCACCTCGATCGCCTGCCTCACCGGCGGGCGCCTCGGCCTCGGCGTCGGCCTCAGCCCGTGGCGGGAGGACTTCCAGGTGATGGGCGTGCCGTGGGAGCGGCGCGGCAAGCGGATGGACGAGGCCGTCGACATCGTCCGCGGTCTCTCCGCCGGGGGCTACTTCGAGTACCACGGGGAGTTCTTCGACATCCCGGCGATCAAGATGACCCCGGCGCCCGCCGAGCCGATCCCGATCCTGGTCGGCGGGCACAGCGAGGGCGCGCTGCGGCGCGCCGCCGTGCGCGGCGACGGCTGGATGCACGGCGGCGGGCAGGACGACCTCGACGACCTGCTGGCCCGGCTGAACCGGATCCGCGAGGCCGAGGGCAAGGCCGGCGAGCCCTTCGAGGTGCACGTCATCTCCGCCGACGCCTACACCGCCGACGGCGTGAAGCGGCTGGAGGACAAGGGCGTCACCGACGTGATCGTCGGCTTCCGGCTGCCCTACATCAAGGGCCCCGACACCGAGCCGCTGGACAAGAAGATCGCGAGCCTGGAGCGGTTCGCCGAGTCGGTCATCGCGAAGGTGAACGGCTGACCGGAAAACGAGAACACGTTACAGTTCGGCCATGGACGCCCTCATCTGGCACGCCCCCGACGCCGACCACCCCGCCCGCCGCGCCGCCCGCGCCTCCATGACCGCCGTCGGCACCGGCCGCCGGGACGAGTGGCTGGACCTGTTCGCCCCCGACGCCCTCGTCGAGGACCCCGTCGGCCCGTCCTTCCTCGACCCCTCCGGCGCCGGCCACCGCGGCCGCGACGGCATCGGCGGCTTCTGGGACTCCTTCATCGCCACCATCAGCGGCTTCCGCTTCGAGATCACCGACTCGTTCGCCAACGGCCCGTGCTGCGCCAACGTGGCCACCATCACCACCACCATGGGCGACGGCTCCACCATGTCCATCGACTGCATCCTCGTCTACACCGTCGACGACGCCGGCCTCATCACCTCGCTGCGCGCCCACTGGGAACCGGACCGCGCCATGGCCACCCTCACCAAGGGCTGACCTCAGGGACCGCCCGGCGGCAGCAGCAGCCGGGCGGTCGTCCGCTCCAGCCGTTGCACCGCCATCGACTCCCCGACGAACCCCCGGACGGCCTGCAGGAGCTGCTGCAGACCGCCCGGATAGTCCAGGCACGTCTGCAGGATGGCGAACAGGTCCCCCCGGGCCTCCGGCGCCCGCGGGATCACCCCCGCGATCACCGCCGGCAGCGCCCCGACCAGCTGCTCGCGGCCCCGCTCGTTCCGCATCTGCGGGATGTCCATCAGGTCGTCCACCATCCGGAACAGCATCGGCACGGGCACCTCCGCCGGCGGCGGCGACCCGCCGGGCACGCCCCGTCCGCCCTCCCACACCGCCGGCGGGGCCGGCGGGGCCGGCGGGGCCGGCCGCTCCGGCCGCGTCCCCGGCACCATGATCCACGCGTCGCCGGCGGTCTCCTTCACCCGGACGCCGACCCGGTAGTAGTCGTCGGGGTCGACCAGCCCCCGGCCGTGGCTCACCACGTCCTCGTACACCCGCTCGGAGACGATCACCGCGATCCCCGCCGCGGCGGCGGCCACGGCCTCCTTCAGCGGCGCCGCGTCCAGCAGCCGGAACGCGTGCGTCAGCGCCGTGCTGACGACGCCGTGCTCGTCCGACTCGGCCTGCCCCACGTTGACGGCCACCCGCAGCCGCATGAGCGCGGCCTCGCTGGCCGCCCGGTTGTGCTGCCGCACCTCGGCGCGCAGCCGCTCGACCACCGTCGTCAGCAGCAGCTCGATCCGCACGTCGGGCGGCAGGACCACCATCACCCCGTCGCCGCGGTCCTCGTGGTAACAGTCGTCGAGCCGCACCCCGGCACCGTCCGCCAGGCTCCGGTCGAGCCCCTCGTACATCGCCCGCCGCACCTTCACCCGCACCGGATCCACCCGCGACGACGCGCTGAACCCCGCGATGTCGCACACCAGGAACCCGCACAGACCCCCCGGCCGCCAGCCCCGCCCGGCCCCCCGCGCCACCTCCCCCATGGACCGCTCCCCCTTCCCGGGACGCCGACTCCCCACAGCGTCCTCGACCCCCGCCACCACCGGCAACCCCACCCCGAAAAATCCCCGGCGCGTCTTCCCCGGATCGTCGCCTCCGGAGGGCGCCCGTCTCTATGATCGTCACGTCGCGGGACTAGGCTGTTGCGCCTTAGCCCGCAAAAAGCGCGACACCATTTCCAATTTCGCAGGACATAGAGGGGGAGACGGCCGTGCCGGGTACTCATGGCAGCGCATCGGAGTCGGGCGTTCTCGCAGTCTCCCTTTCCGGTTCCCAGCCCTCGCTCACGGACCTGGAGCGCGCGCGCCCCGCGGAAGGCACCGTCCTGGAGGCGGCCGTCCGCCGCGCCCGCGACGAACGCCGCGCCCGCAAAGTGACCGTGGCCGGCTTCGACAACAGGGCGTGACTCTTCGCACCGGAGTTCCCGAGTGGCCGCTCGCCGGACTGGACGTCCCCGGGCTGGCGGCACGCGGGTGGCGTCCCGTGCCCTTCTCGGAGTTCGTTCTCAAAATCCACGGCCGCTGCAATTTGGCCTGCGACTACTGCTACGTCTATGAGGGCGCCGACCAGACATGGCGGACGCGGCCGCGCGCCATGCCGCCGAACGTGGTCGCCGCCACGGCCGCCAGGCTGGCCGAGCACGTCCGCGAGCACGCGCTGTCCAAGGTGACGGTCGTCCTGCACGGCGGTGAACCGCTGCTGGCGGGACGGGCGGCGATCGCCGACGCCATCGAACGGCTGCGCGCGGCGGTGCCGTCCGGCTGCGAGGTCGAGGTCTGCACCCAGACGAACGGGGTGCTGCTCACCGACGCGATGCTGACGATGCTCGAAGCCCACGGCGTGGGAGTGTCGGTCAGCCTCGACGGCGACCGCGAGGGGCACGACCGGCATCGGCTCCATGCCAACGGGCGCGGCAGCCACGCCGAGGTCATGCGCGGGCTGAACCGGCTCGCCGGTTCGCATCGGCGGCTCTACCGCGGGCTGCTGTGCGCCATCGACCTCGACAACGATCCGGTCCGGACGTACGAGGCCCTCATCGAGACCGGCCCCCCGCGCATCGACTTCCTGCTTCCGCACGGCACCTGGACCGCCCCGCCGCCCCGGCGCCCCGCCGACGGCGCCGGCGCGCCCTACGCCGAGTGGCTGATCGAGGTGTTCGACCGCTGGTACCGGGCGCCCCGCAAGGAGACCGGCGTCCGGCTGTTCGAGGAGATCCTCAACCTGCTGCTCGGGGCGCAGAGCCGCAGCGAGAACATCGGCCTGTCCCCGGTCGCGATGGTCGTCGTCGACACCGACGGGACGCTCCAGCAGGTCGACACGCTGAAGACGTCGTACGCGGGAGCGCCCGAGACCGGTCTCACGGTCTTCGACGGCGGCTTCGACGACGCGCTCTGGCATCCCGGCGTGGTCGCCCGGCAGATCGGCGCGGACGCGTTGTCGGACACGTGCAAGGCGTGCGGCATCCGTGACGTCTGCGGCGGCGGCGCGTACGCGCACCGGTACCGGGAGGGGCACGGCTACCTCAACCCGTCGGTGTACTGCCCCGACCTGATGGCGCTGATCGGCCACATCGGCCGGACCGTCCAGCGCGACCTGGCGCTCGCCTCGGCCGCACCAGGCCGCTGACCGGCGGGTCACAGGGTCAACGGGTTCAGAGGGCTGGCGGCTCGATGTCGCATTCGAGCAGGTCGCCGCGTTCGGCCGCGCGGACCTCGGGGTGCTCCGCACCCAGGACCCGCCGCAGCGCGGTCAGCGCCGGGCCGGTGTCGCGGCCGTCCTCCCCCATGGCGGCGCGGACGCGCCCCAGGTTGAGGTCGACGGCCAGCGAGTACGGATGCCGTTCGCCGAGGCAGGCGATCATCTTCTCCCGGACGCCGGACAGCAGCCGGGCCGCGGCGTCCAGCTCGCCGAGCAGGTAGTAGTCGTTCGCCAGCCCCACGGTGCCGCACAGCGCGTAGTAGTGGTTCGGCCCGAGGACTCCGGCTTCGAGGTCCGCCAGGGCCGCCTGGTCGCTCTCCTGGGCCGCGTACACCTCCGCCAGCCGCCGCAGCACGACGCCCCGGTCGACGGCGCAGACCTGGACGAAGGGATGCCGGTCCCCCATCACCCGGCGGTAGCCGGCCAGCGCCCGGTCGATGATCGGCAGCGCCTCGGCGGGCCGTCCGAGCGCGCTGGTGGTGAGCGCCAGGCAGACCTGGCTGGCGAGCGTGTTCGGATGCTCTTCGCGGAACCGGCGGACGTGCGCGGCGAACGTCTCGGTGGCCAGGCGATGCGCCTCCTCGAACCGCCCGAGCTTGCGCAGCGTCCCCGCGTGGCTCATCTTCGCCTGCAGGACCATCGCGTGCCCCGGCCCCAGGACGGGCCGCAGGTTCGCCAGGCTCTCCTCCTGCATCCCGTGCGCCTGCGGGTACAGCCCCAGCTCGTGCAGGTCCCGGGCGAGGTGATGGGTCGCGCGGAACCGCTGCCGGTAGGACTGGCCGGCCTCGGCCTCGCGCCAGACGTCCATGTCCATGTCGTACGCCTCCTGGAACTCGCCCAGGATCCGCAGGTCGACGACCAGGTTCGTGGCGGCCAGTTGGGTGCTGGAGGCGATGTCCCCGTACATCCGGCGAAGCCGCCGCCAGGCGTCGAGATCGATCTCGTGGGCCCGGCGGAACTCACCGCGGAAGCGCAGGTCCGCGCCGAACCCGTTGGCGGCGTAGAGGGTCTGTATGTGGTCGGCGCCGAACTTGCGGCGGGTCCGGGCCAGGTTGTCCTCGCTGAGGTCGGCCGCCGCGCGGTTGTCGCCGAGGCCGCGCAGGGCGTTCGCCAGCACCCGCGAGATGTCCAAGACGAGGTCGTCGTCGGGCCCGTACCGCTCCAGCCAGCGGCCGAGGGCGGTCTCCGCGAGCCGCCGGCTCCCCTCGTACTCGCCCGACTGGTAGAGGAACTTCGCCTGGTCGATGCCCACGCGCCGGATGCTCGGCTCGTCGGCCTCGAAGACCCCGGACGGGACCACGTGCGGCGTGATCTCGGCGCGGCGTTCCCAGGACGACTCCACCTCCGGCTCCTCCTGCGGCGTCGCCGCGGCGAGGATGGCGCGGACGCTCGCGCGGACGCGCCGCCGCCCGTCCGCGCCGAGCCGGTCGTTGAGGATCGCGCGGACCAGCCGGTGGACCTGGAGGCTGCCCGGTTCCTCGTCGAAGCGGGCGAGGGAGAACCGGGAGACGTCGCGCATCGCGCCGCGCAGCCGGGCGTCGTCGGCGAGCAGTGCGGTCAGCTCGGCGGGCAGCGCCGCCGACCGGCCGGCCGCGAGGAGCGCGCACGGGACCGGTTCGGGATCGAAGACGGCCCACAGCTCCAGCAGCAGGCCCGCGACCGGGTTCTCCTCCCGGAGAAGGTCCAGGTTGAGGCTCACCCCCGCCGCCAGCGGCGCCGGCGGCTCCTCGGCCCCGTCTTCCGCGGCGAACGCGGCGAGACGCTCGTCGAACAGGCGGAGGTACTCCTCGGCGGTCCCGCCGGTGACGACGTGCCACGCGGCCGCCTGGCCGACCGCCAGCGGCAGGTCGCCGACCCGTTCCGACAGCCGGTCGGCCTCGGCCTCCGTCAGCCGCGGCACCAGGCGGCGCAGCAGGGCGATGCTCTCGGGCCGCTCGAAGACGCCGACGTCCACGACGGAGGCGTGCCCGTCCCAGCGGCGGTCGCGGGACGTCACCAGGACGTGGCGGCCGGGTCCGAGGCCTGTTTCGTCCCCGTCGACCGACAGCGGGGTCAGCGGGACGACCTGGTCCGGATCCCGTGCGTTGTCGTAGATGAGCAGCCACCGGCCGTAGGGCCGGCCGTCGCGGAGCGCGCGCAGCACGCCGTCCACCGTGCCCTTGATGTCGTCGCTCATCGGCATGCCGAGCTGGCGCGCGAGCCCCGCCAACGCGGCACGGGCGGAGGTCGTCTGCTCGGCCGGGACCCACCACACCAGGTCGTAGTCGTCGGCGTGCAGGTAGGCGTACTCGACCGCGAGGTTGGACTTGCCCTCCCCGCCCATGCCGAACTCCGACTGCGGCAGGAGCGCCGCCATTCCGTCCTGCAGCGCCGACCGGACCGCCGCGAGGAGCCGGTCGCGTCCGACGAAGTCGCGATTGCGGGCCGGCAGTCCGCTGCGCAGCACCGGGGCGGGCGCGGTGCTCTCCACCGGGCCGGGCTCCGGGTCGCCGGCCGCCACGGCCGCGTCACCGGCAGCGGCGACGGTGTCGGACGCGCCCGGACCGCCTGCGGCCAGCCGCCGTGCCAGTTCCCGGTACGGGCCGCCGAGGCCGACCAGCGCCTGCGCCGCCACCTGGGCGAACGGCAGGTCGGGCGGAAGCCGCACCTCGCCGCGGCCCACCGCCGCGAGCAGCGCCGGGAAGTCCAGTGAGGAGCCGATGCGGTCGCGGACGACGTCCCACACCGCGCGCAGCACCTGGTAGATCTCGCGCCGGCGCAGTCCCTGGAGCAGGATCTCCCGGACGCCCTCGTGGAACTCGTAGGCGATCTCCTCCTCGCCGCCGCCGGACGGCCGGCCGACCATCAGCAGCAGCCCGCCGAGGAACACCTCGGCGAGGACGGAGGACGTGGAGGCCGGGAGCATCGCCCGCTGGACGAGGCGCATGACGGGCAGCCGAAGCGGCGCCGCCGCGAAGTAGGTGGCGAGTTTGAAGGCCTCCGGCGACGACGAGGCCCGGAACTGCTTGACCCGCGTCTCCGCCGACATCGCGACGTCTTCGGCGGGCGGCGCGTCGGCCACCGCCCGGCCGGTGAACAGCGCCGCCCCCATGATGTCCCTGCCCCCGTGGGCGACCATGCGTGCCCACGACCGCAGCCATCGCTCGTTCAGCTCGACGACCGGGATCGCGACGCCGAGCGGGCGCCCGTCCGGCGGCTGGAGCGGCGCCCGCGTCACCGTGAGCCGCTCGTTGGGCACCGCCGGCCCGGGCGCCCCGAACCGGACCTGCTCGATGGCCGCCGGGGTCCGCCACCACAGCCGCTGCGGCAACGGCTGGGCGATCGCGACGGTCCCCGTCCGGCCCCACCGCCCGAGCAGCGCCGCGGCCCGGCCGTCCCGCCAGGCCGCGCCGATGCAGTCGCTGACGACCAGGACGACGCGCCGGTGCGTCGGGTCGACCAGCTCGGCGGGGTCGCGGAACGCGCCGCCCCCGAACGCCGACCCGGTGCGCAGCGACATCCGCTCGCCGCCGGTGTCCAGGTACCACGTGCGCAGGTCGCGGAACGCGCCGAGCTGCTGCAGCAGCGCTTCCAGCTCCTCGATGGTCTGCCGCCACACCACCATGGACGGGCCGACGTCCGCGACCAGGGCGAGGTCGTACCGGCGTTCCCGCGCCGCGACCATGACGGGTTCGCACACGCCGGTCTCGGCGATCCGCTGCGCGGTCGCCGCCTCGTCGAGAAGGGCGTGGGTCAGCGACGGGACCGTGGCGCGCAGCGGACGCAGCGCCCGGGCCAGCGGCAGCGTCCGCGAGATGGCCGGCATCGCGGGCATGCGGACCGGGAAAGAGGTCGACGGCACCTCCTGCCCCGCCAGGTAGAGCCCCGCCTCCACCGGGCGCGGCCGCAACGGCACGGGGCCGGGCGACGTGGCCGTCTCGGCCGGGCGCGGCGAGGGCGGCGGATCGGCCGGGGCGCCCTCGTCCGGGTCGGCGGCGCCGCGCGGGACGTGGTGGGCCGGGCCCTCGTGCGTGCGGAACCAGTCGGCGAGCCAGAGCGCGTCGGCGATCTCCTCCGCCGTCGGCTGCGGGTCGAGCGCCTGCAGCGCCTCGACGAGCCGGCCGATCATCCCGCGCCGGGCGTCTCGATCGGGCGGAGCACCGTGTCGAGGATCTCGTTCAGCTCGGCCTCCGGCGGCCTGCTCCCGGACGTGGCGAGGTAGACGGCGTTGAGCAGCTGGTCGGTGGCGAGGGCGCCGTCGGCGCGGCGGGCGAGGAACTCCTCGATCAGCCGCTCGCTCGCCGCCCGGGCGCCCGCGCCGAGATGCGCCTCGATGATCTCCGCGAGCCGCTCCCGGCCGGGCGGCTCGATCACCAGCCGGACGCACCGGCGCAGGAAGGCGGGCGGGAACTCCCGCTCGCCGTTGCTGGTGATGATGACGATCGGGAAGTTCGCGCAGTGCACCTCGCCGTGCTCGATCGACACGCGGGGCCCGCCGTCCTCGGTCATGACGTGGATGCGCGCCTGCTCCTCGGGCAGCCGCTGCAGTTCCGGGATGGCGAACCTGCCCTCCTCGAACACGTTGAGCAGGTCGTTCGGCAGGTCGATGTTGCTCTTGTCGAGCTCGTCGATGAGGAGCACGCGGGGCCGGTCGCCGGGCAGCAGCGCGGTGCCGAGCGGGCCGAGCCGGATGTAGCGGCCGATGTCCGGCGGATCCGGCGTGTCCGCCCGGCCGCGGACGCCGCGCAGGCTCGTCTCGTGGAGCCGGCCGATCGCGTCATAGTGGTACAGCCCGGACTGCAGCGTCGTCGTGCTGGTGATGGACCAGTACAGGACCGAACCGAGCCCGAGCTCGTAGGCGACGTTGTAGGCGAGGGTCGACTTGCCGGACCCCGGCTTGCCCGTCACCAGCAGCGGGCGGCGCAGCAGGATCGCCGCGTTGACCTTGTCGACCACCGACGCGTCCGGCCGGTAGGAGATCGCCTGCTCGGCGCGCCGGCCGCGTCCGGGGACGGTCTCGTCCGGGCTGAACCGGCGCCAGGGCGGTGGCGGCGGCAGCCGCCGCACGCGCTCGTGCGGCCGGCCGTCGCCCCGGTAGATGCGCCAGTCGCCGACCGGGTCGCTGGTCTCTGGTCCTGTCGTCATGGCGGCCTTCCGGTGCTATGCGGGGGGTCGGAGCCGGACGTACGGCTCGGGAATGCGGTCGGCGTCGTCGAACACCAGCGTCAGGTGCAGGCCGAGGTGGTCCGGCGCGGCCTCCTCGGCCCCCGCGGTCAGCGCCTGCCGGCGCAGCTCCATCGTCCGCCGGGGCAGCTTCATCAGGTCGGAGGCCAGCAGGTCCTTGACCTCGCGGGCGAACCGGGCGGGGTCGCGCCCGACCCGGCACCAGGCGATCACCGGGGCGCCCGATACCAGCCCGACCCAGTGCTCGTCCGGCTCCTCGCTCCCGGCCCACGGCGGAAAGGCCAGCGCGAGCACGGCCGGGGACTCCGAGAGCTTGGAGAACAGCTCCTCCTGGTCGTACTCGCCGCGCCGCGTGACCAGGCAGACCGGCGCGTCGAGGGCGTTCTCGCGCAACGCCGTCCACTTGTGCCGCCAGTCGTGGTGGACCGCGGCCAGCCGCATCCGGTCGAGGCTCCGCACCACCACCGGGTACTTGATGCCGATGCGGTGCTCGAAGCCCGCGATCTTGATCTTGGAGTCCTCGACCGGGTGGTCGAGCAGGCCGCGCGGCAGCACGAACTCCACGGTGAGGTCGGGGGTGCGCCGGCCGACCACCGAGCTGTCCGCGGTGAGCAGCCGCTCCAGAAGCTCCGGGATCCGGCTGAGCGGCAGCGCCTCGTCGCTGCACTGCAGCGTGCTGCCCGGCTCGCGGTCGACCTGGAGCCACGCGGTGACCAGGTACCGGTCCGGCTCCAGCGCGTCCGGGGTGCACGCGATGATCAGGTAGGTCTCGGACGGCTCCGGCCGCGCCCGCGCCTCGACCTGGACGTGCCGCCGCTGGAACAGCACGCCGTCCAGGCCCTGCACCGCCGCCTGCCGGCGCACCCACTCCCGGATCGCGGGCGCGGTCGAGGGAGCGGCGTACTGCGCCAGGTCGTCGACGAAGACCAGGAGCGGCGGCACCCCGTCCCGTCCGGACGGGAGCTCCTCCAGCAGCGCGACGACGTCGTGCAGGCTGCGCATCTCCCGGTCCAGCAGCGGCCAGGCGGGGCCGACCGCCCGCCGGTAGAGCATCGGGAACCGGCTGAGATGGGTGAGCCCGGGGTCGACCCGCTCCAGCGCGGTTATCAGCTGATGCAGTTCCCGCCGCTCCTCCTGGCCGAGCCACGGCTCCGGGACCAGTTCGCGGACGAGGTCGCGCAGGGCCGCCACGGACAGGCTGCCCTTGTAGAACCGCTCCAGGTTGCGCACCAGTGCCTGCGCGGCCCCCGGATAGTTGAGCAGGACGTCGACCAGCGCCCACACGTCGAGCTTGTCCTGGTCATGGTGCTCGAAGGGCAGCCGGTGCCCGAGATCGCGCTCCAGGGCCGCCAGATGCACCTCACGCCCGCGCCGAACGCTCATCCCGTCGATCCGCAGGATCGCCTCGACGAGCCGATGCTGATCGTCCACGTTCAGCGACGTGATCAAACGCTCCGCCTCCGACCGAAGGACCCCGAAAGAACGCCTGCCGTTTCCGATGGCGGAAGCCTACATCCGCGCGGGCCGCGGGATGGGTGCCGCTCCGTCAACTCGGAAGCGACCGGAACAGGACGTTCGTAATGCGTCACGTCGCACAGTGCGAACGGCGCGCATGTGGTTCCCGATCGCCCGGACGAACGTCTAGCCGTCCTTGCCCGCCGACACCATCGCGCCGCCGAGCGCCGCACCCGCACTCGTGCCACGCGCCCGTTCGCCCCGTTTCACCGGCGCTCTCTTCCGCCCCCGCGCGGACGCCGGGAGCAGCGACCATGCGGAGATCAGCGCCAGGAAAAGGATAAGGCCCAGCAGCGTCGGCTCACCAGAGCCGCTCGGCCGGGAAACGACGAACGGCACGGCGATCGCGAGCGCCAGGAACACCAGCGCGGCGACGGCGGCCGTGGAACGCGTCCCGAAAGAGTCGATCACATAACCTCCGGCGGAGGCGCCGAGGGCCACCGCGCCGGTGGTCAGGAACTGGACGACGCCCTCCACCCGCCCCTGCAGCTCCTTTGGAACGACCCTGCTCTGGTGCACCGCGAGAGCGACGTTTATATAGGCTCCCATGAAACTGCAGAAGCCCCAGGCGCACATTCCGATCAGCGGGTTGCCCGACATGGCGACCACGCCCAGCAGTGGGAACCAGGAGACGACGCACCATTTGACGGTCGTCTGCGGTTTGAATCGCCGCACGATGCCGGGGGCGGTCACGGCGCCCAGGAATCCGCTGACGCCCGATGTCGCGAGGAGCGCGCCGATGACCGAGCCGGAGAAGTGCCGCCGCTCGGCCTCGACCACGAGCAGAAGAATGACCACCTGGAACGCCAGGTTGGCGACCGCGCAGGCGGCGAGGGAAACAGAGAGGAACCTATCTCGACATATCTGGAGAACGCCTTCCTTGAAGGAACGCAGTACGCCGTTCTTCGACGCCTTGGGCTTCGGCGCGAACGACTGGAGCCTCTTGTTGCTCATCCCCAGCAAGGTGAGAACGGAGACGACGGACGTCGCCGCGTCCAGCAGATAGGGGACCACCCGGTTGACGGTGAAGAGCAGCCCTCCGACGGGGCGCCCGAGGACGAGGGCCACATGGTGCCGGGCCTCACTCGTCCCCATGGCCCTCTCCGCCTGGCCGTCGGGCACCACGTAGCGCACCGCGGCGAGTTCGGCGATCCGGAAGAAGACCGCGCACGAGCCGTCCACGATGATCGCCGCGATCAGGAACGGCCAGGGCCTGGTGACGGTCAGCAGGGCCACGAACAGCAGCACCGAGTTGAGCACGCGTATCGCCTGGCTGGCGAACATGATCCACCAGCGGTCGTACCGATCGACGATCAGCCCGGCGGGCAGATGGAGGAACAGCCCCGGCAGCGTGCTCGCCGCCGTCACCCAGCCCGCCACGATCGGCGAGCCCGTCATCGTCAGCGCGAGCAGCGGGCTGGCCGCGGCCGCCCCGAGCGTGCCCAGCTGCGAGAGCGTCGAGCCGCCGAGCAACAGGTTGAAATCACGGTGCCAGGACTTCGTCCGCCGACCGCCGGAATCGTCAGCTGCGCCACCATCCCGCGGGTTCGATTGCGGTGGAGCGATGGTCACCGTCTGACTTCTCCTCGTTCCGGACCGTGGTCACCGGCTAGGACCCCCTACCCCAGACGGGCACCACCGAAGTACCCGGCACGAATACGACATAAGGTCGCACCGAGTACAAAGTTCCATCAGGAATGCCCAAAATCTCCGTCGGCCATTCCTTGCCGGACGGGCACGCAGACGGGATCGGCAGTGCAGGGATCCTAGCACCGGAACAATTGACCTGAAAGCAGCTGCCGACAATCCACCAATAAATAGCATATCTCCTATGCAGCCTTAAATAGGACGAAGAGCCAAAGCAATCGCGAAAGGCTGACACTCGCCGCACATCGGTCGGTCTCGCCGCGCCTGATGCCCCGGCGGGATCCGGTGATACGGGGACCCGGTGAGATCCGCCCGGCGTGTGGCGGGAGCGTCGCGGCTACGCGATGCCGGACAAGGCGCGCTTGGCGATGAGCGCCTCGCGGTTCCGGCTGTCGTGCCCGAGGACCTCCTCGAACACCGCGCGGGCGGCGCGGGTCCTGCCGGACCGCCAAAGCGCCTGGCCGAGCGCCGTCTGGATCGACAGCTCGTGCGGCAGCCGGCTCGCCGCAGCCTGGAGCTGCCGTACGGCCTCCCCGGGGTCCCCCACGCCGCCCGACAGCAGGATCCGGCCGATTCCGGCTAGCAGCCAACCGACCGCGGCGTTGTCCGGAACCGCCTCGCAGATCCGCGCCGCCTCCCGGTAGCGCAGCACCGCCGTCGGGGCGTCCCCCTGCTCGTAGGCGACATCGCCGAGGAACGTGGTCGCGTCGGCGAGGACCTTGAGGTCGCCTTCGCCGCAGGCGCGGACGGCCGCCTCCGCGTGGCGCCGCGCGAGTTCCGGGTCGCCGTCCGCCAGCGCCCGGTGGGCCTGCCGCAGGCGCGTCGCGGGCCCCGGCCGGCTGGGCACGGCCCCGCCGTCGAGCTGCCCGATCGGTTCGATCAGCCTGGGGTGCTGGATCTCGTAGTACCGGTCCTTGTCACCGAGGCGGGCCCGGATGAGGTGGCAGTCCTGGACGGCGTCGACCACCGCCTTCGGCACGTCGTCGTACAGCCGCGACTCGGGGATCCCGGCGCGCCCGCGCGGCCCGCCGAACGTGCCGCGGAACCAGGACAGCAGGGTCCGCGCGGGAAGGCTCTGGTCGGCGGCGATGGTGGCGAGGTCGTGCTCGCACGACTCCCGCAGCACGCGGTTCACCTCACCGCGGAGCCGCTCGCCGGAGATGCCGGCGTCGCCGGGCAGATCGTCCCAGAGGCGCTCGCACACGAGCTGGAGCAGCGAAGGATCGACGCGAGCCGTGGTCTGGACGCCCCCCGCCGGCCGCAGCGTCCGGAGCTCCCGCACCAGCGCCTCGGCGACCGCCTCACTGGGCCGTCCGGCATGGGCCAGCGGCTCCGCGACCGCCTCGTGCGCCGCCTCGGGCGTCAGCGGCTCGAGCGTGCAGGTCGCCGGCGAGGCCTGCCCGAGCCGGTCGGCGAGGTCCAACGCGTCGTCGAGCGCGTCGTCCCGCACGACCAGGAGCAGATGCAGGTCGGGGGCCTCGTCCATGGCCGCCGCCAGGTCGTCGAGGAACTCCCGGCGGTGGCGTTCGTGCCGGGCCGAGGTGCGCAGCAGCGCTTCGGCGCCGTCGATGGCCCCGAGCGTGGGCAGCTGGCGGCCGAACCGGTCCATGCGGCGGTTCTTGCGCAGGAACGTCCCGAGCGGCGTCTCGCAGATCCGCGCCGGCGAGGCGCGCGTGTACCACGAGGTCAGCACGGCGAGCCGGAAGTGGTTGTGCTCGGACAGCGCGGCCAGGGGGAACGGCGGGCGGTGGGCCAGCCGGGCGGCGGGCAGCACGTGCGCGTCCGCCGCCTGCAGGAACGGGATGACCCCCGCGCACAGCAGTGAGGTCTTGCCCACGCCGGCACGACCGTGCAGCAAGGTGAGCCGGTGCGTCCGCCACGTCTCGGCGACGTGCCGTTTCTCCGGCCCCCTGCCGTGGAACAACGGTTGGTCCCGCTCACCGAACGCGCGCGTGCCCACGTAAGGGGCCGGTGCGTCGGGAGGAGGTAGCGCGGTCATCGTTCCGTCCCCATGAGCGGGTATCCGCTGGAGAGCTTTCAGCGACATCGGATTCAGGATGCCCAGGGTTTCCTGAGAATAACGCACCGCCGATCCCCGCGGCGTCGAATCCGGCGGATCCCCGGCCGCGCACGCCGGCCCGCTCACCCGGGGACGTCCCTTCCGCCGGGCTTACCAGCCGTTATGGCGGCGGAGTGCCGGCCGCTCATCCCCGAGCGCCATCTTGTTGTCGAACCCGCGGCCGCCGGGGTTCGAGCGCGCCATTTCCAGCCGGGCCCGCTGAAGGCCCGGGAGGGCACGGGAGGCGGACGCGTCGGTGAGAAGGTCGCTCGGAAGGCGGAAGGAACTTTCCTGCATCTGTGTCTCCTCCAACGTCGACACCGCAGAGCCACATCCATGCCGCGCTCGCGCGCCATGGCGAGGCGATCACGGTCATCGTCTCAGAAAGCCGCCGGCAAAGCCATAGGGCATGGCGAGCGGCGCCCCCATACGGACGGCACATCCTTGAAGATATAGACGTCCGAAAATCGAGCGACGATCAATGTGTCACGTGACACAGGCTGGAACGAGCAGCCTCAATACACTATCTTCATTGACGGAATTACTTGACCGCGACGTGATGCGGCCTGTCCGGTGGCGGCGCCGGCATGACGCAGGGGGATCGAGTGACCAACGCAACGCCGGAATCATCGTTCGCCACGGGACGGGTCCCCCAGATCTGGGGGAAGGTCCCTCCGCGGAACAAGAATTTCACCGGCCGGATGGAACTGCTCGAGCGGCTGCGCGGCGGTCTCGCCAACCAGGTCACGGCGGTCGTCCCGCACGCGCTGCACGGACTCGGCGGTGTGGGCAAGACCCAGATGGCGGTCGAGTACGCCTACCGCTACAGATCCGACTACGACCTCGTGTGGTGGATCCCCGCGGACCAGCCGGTGCTCGTGCGTTCCTCGCTGGCGAGCCTGGCGCAGCCCCTCGGTCTTCCCTCCGCTTCGGTCAGCGGTGTCGAAGACGCCGCCAACGCCGTGCTGGACGCGCTGCGGCGGGGCGAGCCCTTCACCAACTGGCTGCTGATCTTCGACAACGCCGACGAGCCCGAGGAACTGACCGAGACCCTCCCGCAGGGGCCCGGGCACGTGCTGATCACCTCGCGGAACCACCGCTGGGCGGGCGTGGTCGACGCGGTGCCCATCGACGTCTTCACCCGCAAGGAGAGCATCGAGTTCCTCAACCGGCGGGTACCGCGCGGCATCGACCCGAAGGACGCCGACAAGCTCTCGGAGGAGCTGGGCGACCTCCCGCTCGCCCTGGAGCAGGCGGGCGCGCTCCACGCGGAGACCGGTATCGCGGTGGCGGAGTACCTGCGGCTCCTCGGCGAACGCACCAGCCAATTGCTGTCCCAAGGCAAGCCGACCGAGTATCCGGTGTCGATGACGGCCGCCTGGGCGCTTTCGGTCGCCAGCCTCGACGAGAAGATGCCCGAGGCACTGGACCTCCTGCGCTACTGCGCGTTCTTCGGTCCCGAGCCGATTCCACGGGACGCTTTCAGCAAGGTCGTGCCGGGCCTCAGCACGCAGCTCTCGGAACTGATCAGAGACCCCATCCGGCTCAGCCGGGCCATCGGGGAGCTGGGGCGTTTCGCGCTCGCGCGGCTCGACATCCCGGCCCGGACCATTCAGGTCCACCGGCTGATCCAGGCCCTCGTCCGCGACGAACTGCCGGAAAGGGAACAGGATCGGCTCCGCCACCAGGTCCACCTCCTGCTGGCCGACTACACGCCGTCCGACCCGGTCGACTCGGCGAACTGGAACAAGTACGTGAACGCGCTCGGGCATTTCGAACCGGCCGGGATCGCCCAGTGCCCGGAGCCGGCGGTGCGCGGCCTCTCCCTCAACATGATCACCTACCTCTACTCTTCCGGCGACTATCCCTCCGCCCAGCTGTTCGCGGAGTCGTTCCTCGAAGAGTGGACCGCGTCGTCCGGCGCCGATCACGAGGACGTCCTCAAACTGCGCGTGGAAATGTGCAACCTCTTCCGCGAGCTCGGTCAGTACTCGGAAGCCGCCACCTTGGGCGCGCAGACGCTCGCCGCGGCGGAGAAGGCGCTCGGCCCCGACCACGACACCACGCTGCGCGCACTGCGAGGCCGGGCGGCCGACCTGAGAGCCAGCGGCGACTTCGAGCAGGCGCACGAGATCGACGAAGACGTGCTCCGCCGGTTCGGGAGCAAGGTTCCGGAGACCGACTGGAGCATTTGGCGCGCGAAGAACAGCGTGGCCCTCGACTACGGCCTCAAGAGCGACTACTCGAACGCGCGCGTTCTTCTCGAGCAGGTGTTCCGTCAGGTGCTGGCGGAGGGCGGCCAGTCGGCCGACCCCTCCTCCTACATCAACATCTACACCGGCCTCGCGCGGGCGGTGCGGCTCGGCGGGGACTTCTCCGAGGCCTGCGATCTCGGTGAGGACGCCTACGCGTTCGGAATCGACGAACTGGGCCCCGACCATCCCTGGACGTTGCGCACGGGCAAGGATCTGTCCATCGCCCGGCGCCGGGCGGGCGACTACGACCGCGCGCTGGAGATCGCCGAGGACATCCACCAGCGTTACGTGCGCGCCTTCGGCATCGACCATCCCGACACGCTGGCCGCCGCGACGTGCCTGGCGAACATCCGCCGCACCGTCGGCGAGTTCCAGGAGGCCCTGACCCTGGCGGAGGACACCGTCCGCCGCTACCCGCGCCTGTACGGCGCCGAGCACCCGTACAACCACGCCTGTGCGGGGAACCTCGCGATCCTGCGGCGGGTCACCGGTGACCCGCAGGTGGCCCGGAAGATCAACGAGGACGCGCTGGCCGGCCTGGAGGCCAAGCTGGGCCGCGACCACCACTATCCCCTCACCGTCGCGCTCAACCTGGCCAGCGACCTGGCCACCCTCGGCGAGAGCGAGTCGGCGTACCGGCTCTGCTCCGGCACGCTGCGCCGGCTGCGTGCGCTGGTGGGCGAGAACCATCCGGTGACGCTGTCGGCCGCCGCGAACGCCATCGCCGACCTGCGCACCCTCGGCCGGGGCGAGGAGGCCGAGACGCTGTTCGCCGACACCGAGGAGCGCTACCGCCGCACGCTCACGCTCGAGCACCCCGACGCCCAGGTCTTCATGGACGGACGCCGGCTGGACGCCGACTTCGACCCGCCGCCGATCTAGGAACCGTCCGCCAGGCCGGGCCGGTCACACCACGGTGGCCGCCGGCCGCGCGGTCGCGCCGTCCAGGTCGCGGCTGAGGACGTCGCGGATGTGGGTGATCAGCTTGAGCAGGTCGCGGCAGTAGACCGACGGGTTCCGGAAGCCGGTGCCCGAGCGGTACCGGTGCGGGTACAGGCCGCCGCCGCAGACCTCGTGCGCCTCGCAGGCGAGGCACTGCTCCGACAGCGCCCGCCGGCCGATCTGCCGCGCGACGACGGACGGCAGCGACAGCACGGTATCGAACGGGTCGCGCGACACGTGCAGCCGGGTGCCCGCCGCCCCGTCGTAGGCCGACTTCAGCGAGTCGACCTGCTCGATCTCGCCGTTGGTCTCCACCACGGCCACGGCCACCGGGGACAGCCCCACGGCCTCGCTGGCGGACATGCGCCCGAACAGCAGCCGGATGATCTCGCTGAACAGCCGGACGCGCACGTCGCCGGCCTCCGCCGCGTACCAGCGGTCGAAGA
The DNA here is from genome assembly GCF_039529375.1 of Actinomadura napierensis. Taxonomy (NCBI): domain Bacteria; kingdom Bacillati; phylum Actinomycetota; class Actinomycetes; order Streptosporangiales; family Thermomonosporaceae; genus Actinomadura; species Actinomadura napierensis. The sequence goes on along the minus strand of NZ_BAAAMR010000027.1, from coordinate 60,213 downwards.
TGGCGATGAGCCAGTCCCCGTAGGGCGCCGACTCGTCGGCCGGACGGCCGGGCGGCGGCGCGTCCCAGTTCCCGTGCGGAAGCAGGAAGTCCATTTCGGGCGGCCGGAACTCGAGCAGCGCCTCGTACGTCGCGATCGGGTCGTTGCGCAGCTCGATGGTGCTCAGCAGCCCGCCGAACAGATGCCGGTACCGCGGCCCCGTGAGCCGCCGCAGCCCCGTCCGGACGTCCTGGTAGCTGCCGCGCCCGTTCGCGCGCCGCCGGTGCAGGTCGTGCCCCTCCTCGTCGCCGTCGAGGCTCACGCCCACGCTGACGCCGTACTCGGCGAACAGGTCCAGGAACAGCTCGTCGAGCAGGACGCCGTTGGTCTGCACGCTGAAGCCGACGCGCACGTCGGGTTCAGCGGCGGCGCGGATGGCCTCGACCGCGTACCGCAGATGCTCGGCGCCCGCCAGCAGCGGCTCGCCGCCGTGCAGGACGACCTCCACCTCGGGGAGCAGGTTCGCCCGGGCGTGCTCGGCGATCCGCTGCGCCGTCCACGCGACGACCTGCCGCGACATCCGCCGCGGCTGCCGCCGCCAGCCCTGGTCGGCCATCTCGTACATGTAGCAGTAGTCGCACGCGAGGTTGCACCTGCTGTGCACCTTGAGGATGAAGTCGCGGATCGGGGTCGGCCGCCAGCCGCCCTCCAGCAGGGCGCGCACGTCCAAGGCGCCCGGCCACTCCGTCTCGTGACCGGGTTCGTCTCTGCGGACGCCCACGCTTGCGACCTCCTAGGTGAGACCAAGACGCGGCGCTGCGCTGAATTTTTACTGGTATATCGGTCTTACATGATCAATAAACGCGATCAGACCTCGTTCGTCAAGGCCCACCGCTCATGATCCCGCCACATTCCGTCGATCTTGATGTACGCGGGAGAGAACCCCTCCCGGCGGAACCCGAGCCGCTCGACCAGCCGCACGGACGCGGCGTTCCCCGGCTGGATGTCGGCCTCGACCCGGTGCAGCCCGAGCCGGTCGAAGGCGTACCGGACCGCGAGCGCGACCCCCTCCGACATGTAGCCCCGCCCCGCATGCGGCAGGAACGCCGCATACCCGAGCACTCCTCGCTGGTACGACCCGCGGACGATCTCGTTGATGTTGACCATCCCCGCCATGTCCCCGCCCTCGCGCAGGCAGACGACCATCCCCACGGCGCCCACCTGATCGAACCGCGCCAGATACGCCGCGAACTCCGCCGCCGACCGCGGCAGCGCGACCCACGGCCGGTGCAACTCCGAACTCGCCTCCACCAGCTCGAGGAACCGCCCTTCGTCCTCGGCCCGCACCCGCCGCAACAGAACCCGCGTCCCCACCGTCAGCTCCACACTCACCCGCGAAATCTACGCCAGCCCACCCCGACGCAGTCCAGCCACCTCCACCCACAACGCCAACCCCCGAAGAGTGGCAGGGCCGTGGACGAGGGCACCCTCGCGGGCGGATCCGATCTCGGGTAGCGGAGAGGTCTGGAGAGCGGTCGAAGACGAGGGTCAGCCTGACAGGGTGCACGACTCGCCGCCCCCTCCTGCGGACCTCGACCTGCGGTTCAAGGTGCGCCGCTAGGTCAGTGGGTCAGGGCTCGGGTGTGGAGGGCGGTGACGGCCTGGCGGGCCGAGAGGATGGCGCCGTGCTGCCAGGCGTCCATGTACGAGAGCCAGTCCCCCGCGTAGAGGACGCGGCCGGTCGGCGCGGTCAGCGGTTTGAGGACGGGGGCGTCGGGAGTCCAGCCGGGGAGGTTGTGCCAGGCGCCTTCGATGTGCGGGATGTAGCGCCAGGACTGGGAGAAGGACGAGGCGAGTTCGGTCCGGTACTTGGGGCCGTAGATGCGTTCGCCGAGGGCGACGGCGCGTTCCTGGCGCTGCCGCGGGGTCATCTTTCCGTACGTGTCGGCGGTCTCGTCGTAGTTGTAGTAGCCGACGATGACGCCCCGCCTGCCGTGGAAGCCGTGGGAAGGGTGCCAGACGTGGGTGAGGTCGAGGTCGGTCTCGGTGATGCCGCCGTAGATGCGGTGGTCGGTCTCCCACCAACGGCTGCGGTACTCCAGGCCGATCTTGCTGGCGGAGGCGGGGGTGATGGCCCGCAGGGCCGCCTGGACGTCGTCGCCGAGGTTGTGCGGGAGGCCGGCCAGCAGTTGCGGGGGCATCGCGGCGATGCAGTAGTCGGCGTCCAGGGTCTTCTGGCGGCCCGCGGCGTCGGTGTAGTGGACGGTCACGCCGTCCGGCCGCTGCGTGAGCCGGGAGGCGGCGCAGCCCAGCTTGACCTTGCCGGGGCCGACGGCGCGCGTCAGCGCCCTCGGGATCTGGTCCATGCCGCCGACCGGCTGGAACATCAGCATCGCCTGGTCGTACTCGAACTCGAAGGAGAAGTAGCGTCCGACGGCGGAGGCGAACACGTCGGAGACGTCGGGAACGGCGCCCAGCGGTGTGCCGGGCTGTCCCGCAGCGCCGGGGTAGGCGGTGAAGCCGCGGTTGGCGCCGCCCTTGTAGGCGAAGCCGTCGGACTTGCCGCCGATCTGGCCCCAGTCCTCCAGGAACGACAGGAGCGCGGCGCGGTCGTCGCCGGTCAGGTCGGCGTCCAGGGCGCCGCTGCCGGTGGCTTTGGCGAGCAGTTCGCTCACGTACCCGTAGACGTCCGCCTTGGCCGTCCGGTACCGCATGGGGTGCCCGGGTTTCATGCCGGAGGACTCGTTGTAGATGTAGGCGTCGGCGTTGGAGTTGGTGAACACCTCGATCGGGACGCCGAGTTCCCTGCAGTAGTCGAGCGTGACCATCCACTGGGCGAGTCTCGCGGGCCCGGCGTTGAGGTACTGCCCGTCGCTGAAGCGGGCGATCTGCTTGTTGCCGAACAGGTCGGTCTGCTCGGTGCCGCCACGCACCGTGAAGTTGCGGCCGCCCGTCCGGTCGCGCGGTTCCAGGATCGTGCAGCGGTACCCGGCCTTGCCGAGTTCGTAGGCCGAGACAAGGCCGGCGATGCCGCCGCCGAGGATGACGACGCTGGCGGCGCTGCGCCTGGTGAGGTGGAAGTCGGCGAGGCTGGGGGGCTGGAAGGGCGGCGCGGCCGCGGTGGCCTCGGCCGGTGCGAGGCCGAGCGCTCCCATCGCCGCGAACATCGTGCCCGCGCCGCCCGTCAGCCCCACCGCGCGCAGGAAGCCCCTGCGCGTCTGCCCGTGCCGCGTCTGCTGGATCTGTGCCAAGGCGCATCTCCCCACAAGAAGATCGTTCCGTCGATGCGCCGACGATCTTCATTTTGGGACGTTTCGGGCGGAGTGCTCCCCTGTGAACTTCACGTGTCCTGCACCCGGGAACGCGAACGGCCCGACCGGAACAGCGTTCCGATCGGGCCGTGCGCACGGTGGACCTAATCGCGTCCTACTCGAACACATACGCCCTAGTCAAAGCGCTACGCAAAAAGATCGAGCTGCGTGCGTGCCCGCAGGATCAAGATTGGTAGTCAGACCTGGCGTCAGCGCACGCCAACTCCGACCGGGCTCGCCCTAGCTCCAGCGTCAGCACTCAGCGCGGAACGCCGTTGAGCAACGTCACGGCCGTGCCGACCAGAGTGTGCCTGGCGCCCGTCACGCTGTCGGAATAGCTGGAGACCTTCAGCCCCACGATGGCATGAGCACCTCGGCTGGCCGGGACCTCATCGGTGGTGTAGATCGGGATCACCCCACCATCATCCTCGAACCCGAAACACCGGGACCGCACTCTTAGCCGGGTGCCATGCCAACCAGGCGGCTGAGGTCAACCCCCGTGCGTCCGCAGCCCCGTCCCACCCGCAGCGGACACCAAACAGCCCAACCGACGACCTCACAGCAACCCCTCTGCCCACAACGCCAAGGGCCGCGCGCCATCCCGAAGGGCGGCAGAGCCGTGGACGACAGTGGGAGATCTGGAGAGCTGTCGAAGACGAGGGTTAGCCTGACAGGGTGCACGACTCGCCGGCCCCTCCTGCGGATCTCGACCTGCGGCTGCTGCGGTGCTTCGTCGTCGTTGCCGAGCACCGCCATTTCGGCCGCGCCGCCGAGACCCTCCACACGACCCAGCCGTCGTTGAGCCGGCAGATCCGCCGCCTCGAGCAGCAGGTGGGCGCGCGCCTTCTCGATCGCGGCCGACGGGGCAGCCGCCTCACCGAGGCCGGGGAGGCCTTCCTGCCGCTCGCGGACGGGTTGCTGGGCGCGGCGGCCCGGGCCGCCGCGACCGCCCGGGCCGCCGCCCGGCCCAGCCGGATCACCATCGGCTACACCAGGGGTCTATACATCACCCCGGCGGTGCGCGAGTTGCGCCACCGCAATCCAGAGGCCGAGGTGCGCACCCTGAACGTGGACTGGAACGAGCCGGACAAGGCACTGCTCGATCACCGGGTGGACGCGGTCGTGGCCCGGCTGCCGTTCCCGACCGACCGGCTGCACGTCACGGTCCTGTACGACGAGCCTCGGTATCTCGTGGTCTCCCGCGACCACCGCCTGGCCGGCAAGGAAACGGTCACCCTCGACGACATCGCCGACGAGCCCGTGCCGCGGGTCCGGCAGTCCTCCCCGGTCTGGGGCGCCTTCTGGCGCATCGACCCGCGACCCGATGGACGGCCGGCCCCGGGCGGCCCGCTCGTCGAGGCCGTCGAGGACAAGTTCGAGGCCATCGCCGCCGGCGAGGCCGTGGGCATCCTGCCCAGCCGGCACGCCACCCGGCATCCCGACCTCACCACCATCGCCTTGGAGGGCGTCGAGCCGTGCCACGTCGCGCTCGCCACCCGCGCGGGCGACCGCAACCGGCTGGTGGCCGCCTTTCGCGACCACGCTCAGACCCACCTGACCGGCGCGGCCGATCAACGCCCCGACGACTGACGGGACGTCGGAGGGACCGGCCGGTGGGGATGCCCTCTCCGACGTGGTCCGCGAGACCGCCGGTGAGCCGCAGGCATACGCGATGCGTATCGCCGAATGCGGAACATTCATTGGATCTTCGGCGCCCGGCGGGGGCACGGTGGAAAGACCAGCCCGGACTTTCCATCCAACGCGCGTATCCGGAGATCGACATGACACGGTTGCAGGGGCGCCACGCTCTCGTCACAGGTGGTACCGGCGGGATCGGGCGGGCGATCGCCGAGGCGCTGGCGCGTGAGGGCGCGCTCACCGTCGTGACGGGCAGGGACGCCGTGCGCGGCGCCGAGGTCGTCGGCCGCATCCGCGAGCACGGCGGGCGCGCCGAGTTCGTCAAGGCCGACCTGTCCACCGGTGAGGCCGTCCGCGGCCTCGCCGATGACGCGCTGGCCGCGGCGGACGGCCGCATCGACATTCTGGTCAACAACGCCGCCCACATCCTGCCCGGGCAGTCGTTCCTGCAGGTGACCGAGGAGCAGATCGAGGCGGCCCTCGGTCTCAACGTCAGAGCTCCGTTCCTGCTCACCGCCGCCCTGGTGCCCGGCATGGTCGAACGCGGCGCCGGCGCGGTGGTCAACATCGGCTCGGTCAGCGGCGTCCACGGTAAGGAGGGCACCGCGCTCTACGGTGCGAGCAAGGCCGCCCTGCATTCCCTGACCAAGTCGTGGGCCGCAGAGCTCGGCCCCAGAGGCGTACGGGTCAACGCCGTCGTGCCGGGGCCGACCGCCACCGAATTGAACGCGGCGCAGATGCCGATGTGGGAAGAGATCACCGCGAGCAGCTACCCCGCCCGGCGTCCCGGCACCGCAGCCGAGATCGCGGCCGCCGTGGTCTTCCTCGCCGGTGACGGGGCGTCCTACGTTCACGGCGTGCTGCTCCCGGTCGACGGTGGTGCCCTGACCCGCTGAAGTCCGCACCCGAGCTCCGGAGACGCACACGGCAGAAACGGCCCGACCGGAGTTCCGGTCGGGCCGCATCTATGATCTCAGGTGGAGGTGGCGGGAATCGAACCCGCGTCCTTCGGTGAAGAGCTAGGGCTTCTCCGGGTGCAGCCTGCTTGGCGTTTTCTCAGTCCCGGCGCTCACGCAGGCGTGTCGCCGACGGGCTCAGTCGCTGTTTGTTTTCCCTACCAGCCCCGCGACCGGGTCGGTAGGTGGAGTCTCCTTACGATGCCAGACCCCGGTTCGGAGACGCTACCGGGCTGACAGAGTTCGCTCCTCGCTCAGGCGGCGAGGGCGAACTCGGACTGCTTCTTGTTGGCAGTTATTGGTTTGCTGTCACAGGATTAACGAGGTCACGACAGCAACCCTCGACCCGCTTCCCCTGGCTCGGACGACCGAAGTCGAAGCCGGTCACCCCCATGTTGAGTTGTCAAAGCGGTCGTCCGGGGACGTCCGCACCATGACGTTACAAGGATAACGCCCGCGGGGGCAACGTCATTCCCGGCCGGACGGGGCCCGTACATGCAGGAACCCCGGTGGCGCGAGTGTGTCGCGCCACCGGGGTCGACCGGCAGGGTCAGGCCGGTCCGGACGGCAGAGCCTCCCCCGAGACGAGGCTCTGGTCTCATCACTGCGACCGAGAGCCGCAACCCCCCAAGCGGTTTCTCAGTCACCCTGGAAGACGCAGCCCGGTGCCGGGTTGGTTGCGTCCCCCGGGTAAAGGCCTCCCAAAGTCCCTGCGGGGGCGGTCAGCCTGCGGTAGAGGCTCCCGTCTTGGCGCCCGTGGGCGTGCTCCTCAGGAACTTGGCGGCCACCTTGGACGCGGAGACGGGGCCCTCGATGGCGATGGCGAACGCCAGGTCGCCGTGGGCGCCGACGAACCAGGAGACCGTCTTGTTGCGGCCGCCCTCGGTGTACTGGGCGTAGGCGGCGGTGCCGTTGACCTCGCTCGTGACGTGGGCGTCTTGGGCGACGCCCCGGGAGACGGTGCGGGTCAGCACGTTCTTCAGGTCGGCGATGGCCTCCGACTGCGGGTTCTGCGGCGGGATGTCGGCGGGCTTGGCCGGGTCCTTGAGGACGTACGGGGAGCGCCAGGTGCCGGTCTGGGCGGTTCCCGCCACCAGGGCCATGGCGAGCGGGCTCACCTGGACGCCGTCGCCGACCATCGCGGCGGCCTTGGCTCCCTCGCTGTTCATCGGCGGCAGGGACCCGGTGAACGCGGGGGCGGAGGCGCCCCAGCCCCGGCCGATCCCGAGCTGCGCGGCCTCGGCCTGGAGGGCGCGCGCGTCGAGCTTGGTGCTCAGCTGGGCGAGCGCGGTCTTGCAGCCGAGGGCGAAATGGCTGGCGAAGGACGCGTCCGCGTGCGGCGTGCTGGTGAAGGTCTTCCCGCCGACGGTCACGTTGGCGGGGCACTTGGTCTTGGTGCTGCTGTTCATGCCCGCGCGGGCGAACAGCGCCTCGGCGCTCACGATCCCGAACGTCATGCCGGCCGGGTAGTGCGCCTCGAAGGCGCGGTTCTCGCCGCCGGTGCCGTGGTTGGAGACCGCCGCGACCTGCCCGGAGCTCGGGTGCAGCGCCACGAGCGACGCGGGGTAGGGCAGCCCCTTGAGCGCGCTGTCGGCCTTGCGCTGGACGCCGGGGTCCAGCGTGGTGGAGACCTCCTGCGGCGGCAGCCCGTCCCACGTCTTCAGCACCTGCGTGGACTTGCCGGAGGAGTCCTGGGCGACCACCTTGACGGTCGGCGTCCCGGCGAGCCGGCGCTGCTGCAGGAGCTGGAGGCCGCTGACGCCGATGGTGTCGCCCGGCTGGTAGGGGGCTCCGACCTGCTGGAGCAGGTCCGCGGTGGCCGGGCCGAGGCCGCCGACCAGTTCCGGCGCGTAGTTCGGCGCGCTCGGGGTCTCGATCGGATGGTTCTGCACGCCCGGGATCTGGATGAGCCGGTTGGCCAGCTGCCTCTGCTGCGGGTACCGCAGGGTCAGCAGCGACAGGAACTTCTGCGGCGGGGCGGAGTGCACCCGGCCGAGCAGCCGTTCGGAGTCCAGCCGCCGGCCGCCGTCGAACTTGGCGGCCTTGGTGAGCTGCTCGATGGTGCGCTGCGGGTCGGCGAGGTGGCCGGGGACGACCCCGATGTTGTAGGTGGGCACCTCGTGCAGCATGCTGCGGCCCGTGGTGTCCTTGATCATGGCGCGCCGCGGCACCTCGGACACCACCGCGAGGCGCTGGCCGGGGCCGAGCTGCGGGTTGATGATCGAGGGGTTCCAGACGACCTTCCACTTGCCGCCGACGCGGCGCAGGTGCATGTGGCCGAGGTACTCCCAGGGCTGGCCGTTCTCACCGAGGTCGATCTTGACCGAGAAGCGCGCGTCGGCGTCGTCGCCCTTCTTGGCGATCGACTTGACCTTGGCGTCCTCGACGCGGCCCTGGTCGCCGGACACGCCGAGCGACAGCCGCAGCGACGCCGCGTCCAGCTGGGCGCGGACGGCGCCGAGCGCGGAGGCGACCGCCTTCTGGTCGGTGCCGGTGGTCTTCTTCGCGGCGGCCGGGTAGTTGCCGACCTGCCAGGCGATCAGGAAGTCGCGGACGGCGGGCATCGCGGACGGCTCCGCCCAGCAGCCCGTCGTCATCGTCCCGACGAGGGCGCCGCAGACCGCCAGCGAGACGGCGCGGCGCCGGGCCGTGCGGCTCCCGCGCGGGAGCCGCCGCGGCGTGCGGGCGGATCGGCCTCGGTTGCTCTTCGACACCCTCACCGTCTCCTGAACCGGGCGGCCGCCGCCTTCTGCATCTCCCGGTCGGCTTCCCGCTTGGCGATGGCCTGGCGCTTGTCGTAGGCCTTCTTACCACGGGCCAGGCCGATCTCGACCTTGGCCCTGCCGTCCTTGAAGTACAGCGACAGCGGGATCAGCGTCCAGCCGGGCTCGGACGACTTGGCGATGATCTTCTGGATCTCGCGCCGGTTCAGCAGCAGCTTGCGGCGGCGGCGCGGCGCGTGGTTGGTCCAGGTGCCCTGCGTGTACTCGGGGATGTGCACGTGCTCCAGCCACACCTCGCCGTCCATCACGTGGGCGTAGCCGTCGGCGAGGGAGGCGCGGCCGGCGCGCAGCGCCTTGACCTCGGTGCCCATCAGCACCATGCCCGCCTCCCACGTGTCGTCGATGTGGTAGTCGTAGCGGGCACGCTTGTTCTGGGCGATGAGCTTGCGCCCTGTGTCGCGTGGCACTGTGATCAGTCCTTGTCCGGCGTCGTCGCGAGCAGGCCGCGCAGCACGCTCCGGCCGCGCTGCTCGGCCACTGAGGGAGGGCGGTCGGCGGAGACCGCCACGTCGGGCTCGATCCCGACCCCGTCGAGGTTACGGCCGCCCGGGGTGCGGTAGCGACCCACGGTCAGCTCGATCGCCGACCCGTCGGAGAGCCGGACGGACTCCTGCACCGAGCCCTTCCCGTACGTACGCGATCCTATGATCACCGCGCGGTCCCGGTCGCGCAGGGACCCGGCGACCACCTCGGCGGCGCTGGCGGTCCCGGCGTCGACCAGCACGACGAGCGGGGTCCGCGCGTCCCCCGGCGCGGTCACGGTGCGGCGCTGGGCGGGCCGGCCGCGCGGTTCGTAGGTCACGACGAGCCCGCCGGACAGGAACGCCGACGCGGTCTCGACCGCCTCGTCGAGCAGGCCGCCGGGGTCGCCGCGCAGGTCGAGCATGATCCCGCCGGACGGGGCGCCGGACGGCGACCGTCCGGTCACCGCGTCGCGGACCTGCCGCCCGGTGCCGCGGGTGAACGCGCCGACCCGGATCAGCCGGACGTGTCCTGGCAGATCGGTCACGGTGACGTCGCCTCCGGAGACGGGGGTGCGGACGAGATGGAACTCCTCTGTCCGACGTCCGCGCAGCACCGTGAGTTCGACCGCCGCGCCGGGACGTCCCCGCAGCGCCCGGCCGACCCGTGTCACGTCCCAGCCGGCCGCGGAGCTCCCGCCGACGCGGGTGACCACGTCGCCGGCCAGGACCCCGGCGCGGGCGGCGGGGGTGCCCGGCTGGACGCTCGCGACCCGCACCCGGGGGTCGCCGTCGGCGCTACCGAGCCACAGCCCGACGCCGCTGTAGCGGCCGTTCAGCCGGCCCTCCATGTCGTCGTACCTGGCGGCCGGGTAGTAGCGGGCCCACCTGTCGCCGAGGCCGCGGAGCATGCCCTCGATGGCGGCGCGGTCGAGCTCGCCGCGGCCGACCGGGCGCGCGGCCCGGCCGCCGATCTTCGCGGCGGCCTCGTCCAGCACCGACCCGCCCGCGGCGGCCCGCCGGTCCGGGCGGCCCTCGCCGCTCAGCACCCCGAGCCCGTAGGCGCACAGGATCGCGGTGGCGACGGCGGCGCCGCGCAGCAGGCGGCCTGGGACGGACATGTCGGCCAGTGTAAAACCGCGGACGCCCGGCCCCGCCGGACTTGCGGCGGTCCGCTAGATCTTCAGATATCTGCGCAGCGTCAGGAACGAGGACGCGGCGCAGAGCAGCACGCCGAAGCAGATCGACACGATGATCACCATGATCACCTGGAACCAGCCGAGCTGGCTGACCAGCTGCACCGTCCCCGCCAGCCGGTCGATCAGCAGTTTCTTGCTGACCACCAGCAGCACCGAGGCGAACAGCCCGCCGATCAGTCCCGCGATCGCGCCCTCCAGGATGAAGGGCAACTGGATATAGGTGTTCGACGCGCCGACCAGCCGCATGATCCCGGTCTCCCGGCGCCGGTTGAACGCCGACAGCCGGACCGTGTTCCCGACCAGCAGCACCGACGCGATCACCTGGATCAGCGCGATGCCCAGTGCCGCCGCCTGCAGGCCGTTGAGGATCTTGAAGAACTTCTTCAGGATCTGCTGCTCGTTGATCACCGTGTCGACGCCGGGTCTCCCCAGCATCGCCTGCGCGACCGGTTTGTACTCCTCGGGGTTCTTCAGCTTCACCCGGAACGAGTCGGGGATGTCGCCCTCACGGGTGCTCTGCACGAACCCGGGCGAGCCGGAGAAGCGGTCCTTGAACCGGGAGTACGCCTGCTGCTTGGTCTCGTACTGGACGTCGGAGACGTTCGCCATCTTCTGCAGCTGCTGCTTGATCGACTCGCGCTGCGTGTCGGTGACGTCCTGCTTCTGGCAGTTGGCGTTGGAACTGGTCTTCGCGCACAGGAAGATCGAGACCTCGATCTTGTCGTACCAGTAGTCCTTGGACGCGGCCACCTGCTGGCGCAGCAGCAGTCCGGTGCCGAAGAGCGCCATGGCGATGGCGACGGTGATGACCAAGGAGATCGTCATCGTCAGGTTCCGGCGGAGACCGATCCAGATCTCCTGCATAACGAACTGTACGCGCATGCCTCGCTGTCCTTGATCGCCTGTGTCCCGCCGCCGGCACGGGCGCCGTGGTGCGGCCCCGGACGGGCGTTTCCCTGCCTCTGCCCGAGTCGTACGCCCGGTGGGATTCGTCGGTTCAAATGGAGCCGCCGCTGGAGGGGCCCGCGGCGGTGGCCCTTCGGGCCGTGGTCGGTGGGGGCTCGTGCCGCCCGGTCCTTCCGGACCGGGTCAGTGTCGCCCGGGAGGAGCGGCCTCCCTCACCCCCGGGGCCGGCTTCGCCGGAATCAATACGCCTGCCCGTACACGCCGCGGGACTGGTCGCGCACGACCCGCCCGTCCTCCAGTTCGACGACGCGCTTGCGGAACGCGTCGACGATGGCGGCGTCGTGCGTGGCCATGACGACGGTGGTGCCGGTCCGGTTGATCCGGTCCAGCACCTTCATGATGCCGATCGAGGTCGCGGGGTCGATGTTCCCCGTCGGCTCGTCCGCCAGCAGGATCATCGGCCGGTTGACGAACGCCCGCGCGATCGCGACGCGCTGCTGCTCGCCGCCGGACAGCTCGTCCGGCATCCGGTGGGCCTTGCCCTCCAGGCCGACCAGGTCGATGACCTCGGGGACGACCTTGCCGATGAACCGCCGCGGCTTGCCGATCACCTCGAGGGCGAACGCGACGTTCTCGAAGACGTTCTTGTTGGGGAGCAGCCGGAAGTCCTGGAAGACGCAGCCGATCCTGCGGCGCAGGTGCGGCACCTTCCAGTTGCTCAGACGGCTCAGGTCCTTGCCCGCCACGTGCACGTGACCCTGGGACGGGCGCTCCTCCTTGAGGACGAGGCGCAGGAAGGTCGACTTCCCGGACCCGGACGGGCCCACCAGGAACAGGAACTCGCCCTTCTCGATGCCGACGTTCACATGCTGGAGAGCGGGGCGGTTCTGGCTCGGGTAGACCTTGGTGACGTTGTCGAAATTGATCACGGCTGCATCACGGCGGTTCAGTCTAGGGGTTGGGGAGCGGCCCGGCCGGTGACCGCGGACCGGCCGTCCGCGCTCGGTGGCTCGTGCCGCCCGGCTCCGCGACCAGGGGGGCCGTGGAACCTTCGAGCAGTGTAGAGGGGACAGTCAACTACCTCGTCCCGCTCCGTGGGGTGGGAACGCCCGGGGCCCGCCGCGTTCAACGGCGTGTCGCGCGCGGACGGGACGACGGCGCGGGCGGTGCCGCGCAGGGCCCCGACCTGTCCGTGCTGTGTCATGTACCGTCTCCCGACGTCCGGCCGTTTCATGCCGTCAAGCTCCCGGACTTGCCGGAACGACCATACAGTCCGGCTACGCTGGATGATGGCGAAAGATACCTAATAGGTCGACGATCGACGTTATCCCCGCACGGAGCCGCGTACCGTTCACGGAGACGTGCCGTTCACGGAGATTGGGGCCCACGACATGAGCTGCGAACATCTCATCTGCGCTCAGTGCTCGAATCCGGTGGTCGAGGGACGCTGCCCCACCTGCCGCGCCGCGCGCGCCGAACTGCACGACCACGGGCCGTCGGTGCCGCCCGCCGTCGTGCTGGCCGTCCTCGTGGGCCTGCTCTTCGCGGCCCTGGTCCTGCAGCGCGTCTACGGCTGAGGGAGGAACCCGCCCGGGAGAGGCCGCGTCAGGGCTTCTTGATCGGCGGGGTGGCGGCCTTGGAGACCGCGCCGTCGTCCGCCACGAGCCCGGCCTTCTGCTGCGGCTTGCCCTTCTTGGCGCGCGGCGGGTCGTAGGCCGCGAACTGGAGCGTCGCCGTGGTGTCGATCTCCTGGCCCTCCACGGTGCCGTCCAGCAGGTGCTCGGCCTCCTTGGGGATCTCCGGCTTCACGGACGGCCCCTGGCCGACGAGCGCCTCGTTGCGGAACAGCGAGTACAGGACCAGCCCCCCGCCGTTCTTCGTCCGCAGCCCGAAATAGGGATAAGGCGTGGCGGTGTAGACGACGGTGAGGGTGAGGTCCTTGTCCTTGGCCTTCTTCTTGGCGCGCTTGGCCTGCTGGTAGTAGCCGGATGTGAGCGGGCCGGTCTCCATCACCTTGGCGGCCACGCTGCCGGCGCCCTCGGCGGCCATGGTCGCCTGGATCCCGCCGACGTCGCGCGGACGGATCAGCACCTTCGAGTCGTCCGAGCCCAGCGCGGTCGCGTAGCCGTCCGCGTCCACCTCGATCTTCGGCAGTTCGGCCTTGGGCGCGAGCATCGTCGCCAGCGTCAGATGCCAGTCGTCGGACGGGCCGCGCAGGATGAACCCCATCAGCGCGGTCTCCTTGCTCTTCTTCTCGCCCGGGACGGACCGGTCCACGGACGCGACGAACCACTGCGGGTACGCGTCGTCCTTCAGCTTCGGCACGTACAGCTTCGGCTTGCCGTAGGAGAAGCGGCGCACCGGGTCGCCGTCGAAGGCCGCCTTGCGGAACTCGGCGGCGGTGAGCAGGGACTGCCCGTCCGATGTCCAGGTCAGCGCCAGCCGCTCGTCGGCGGCGGCGCGCGCCACGTCCTCGTCGGTGATGTAAGTCTGGAACGCCTTGCGCGCGACGTCCGGGGTCAGCGCCACCGGCTGCGGCGGGGCCGTCGTGGGCATCGTCGGGGTGGGGCGGGCCTCTTGTTTATCTTTGCCGTCGGCGCAGCCCGCGGCCGTGAGCGGCGGCACAAGCAGCATGGCGGCCGCCACCACCCGCGCGATCTTCCGCAACGACCCGCTCCCCCGGCACCGATGTCCGCCGGTCGTGCACGACCGGCCTTCCGGCCCGTGATTCTGCCATCCACAGGCCGGCGCCGGGCGTCCGGGCACTGCCTGCGCGGCGATAAGCTCGGAACGTGGCAGGCATCGAACCGGAAGAGCAGCTCAAGGAGCTCGGCTCGACCCTCGCGGGCATCGAGCAGGTCCTGGATCTCGACGGCATGCGGCGGGACATCGCCGAGCTGCGCGAGCAGTCGGCCGACCCCGGCCTGTGGGACGACCAGGAACGCGCCCAGTCCGTGACGCGCCAGCTGTCGTACCTGGAGAGCGAGCTCGGCCGGGTCGAGGGGCTGCGGCAGCGGCTGGACGACGCCGCCACCCTGTACGAGATGGCGCAGGAGATGGACGACGCCGACACCCGTACGGAGGCCGACGAGGAGCTGGCGGCGCTGCACAAGGCGATCCAGCAGCTCGAGGTCCGCACCCTGATGTCGGGCGAGTACGACGCCCGGGAGGCGCTGGTCACCATCAACGCCCAGGCCGGCGGCGTGGACGCGGCCGACTGGGCGCAGCAGCTCCAGCGTATGTACCTGCGCTGGGCCGAGCGGCACGGCTACCCCACGGAGATCTACGAGACGTCCTTCGCCGAAGAGGCGGGGATCAAGTCGACGACGTTCACCGTGAAGGCGCCCTACGCCTACGGGACGCTGCGCGGCGAGCACGGCACGCACCGGCTGGTGCGCATCTCCCCGTTCGACAACGCGGCCCGCCGGCAGACCTCGTTCGCGGGCCTGGACGTCGTGCCGGTGGTGGAGCAGAGCGACCACGTCGACATCGACGAGAGCGAACTGCGGGTGGACGTGTACCGCTCGTCCGGCCCCGGCGGCCAGGGCGTCAACACCACCGACTCGGCGGTGCGGATCACCCACATCCCGACCGGGATCGTGGTGTCCTGCCAGAACGAGCGCAGCCAGCTGCAGAACAAGGCCACGGCGATGAACGTGCTGCAGGCCAAGCTGCTGGAGCGCAAGCGGCAGGAGGAGGCGGACAAGATGTCCGCACTGCGCGGTGAGGGCACCAGCAGCTGGGGCACGCAGATCCGCAACTACGTGCTGCACCCGTACCAAATCGTCAAGGACCTGCGCACCGGCGTGGAGGTCGGCAACCCGACCTCGGTGCTGGACGGCGACATCGACGAGTTCATCGAGGCCGAGATCCGCTGGATGCGCCAGCAGGAGACCTCCGCCTCCTGATCGGTTTCGCGGCGTGCACCTGGCCTCGGGGTGAGGTCGCCGTGCGACTTTCCGCATTCAGGGAGTGACTGCTCGGTCACTCTGCGAGTATCTCCCGTGGACCGGATCACCGACTCCACCACGGGGGGCTGCATGCCCGCACGCATCGTCACGTCCACGGCCCTGTCGGCCGCCCTGCCGGCCTGCCTGCTGGCCGGCGCCGCGCTGGCCGCGGCCGGGTGCGACGACAACACCTCGTCGGCCGGCGTGGGCCCGCCGGCGCTGACCAAGCAGCAGGCCGGGCAGGTGCTGGCCGCCTACGCCACCGCGGTGAACCGCGCGGGCAAGCGGCTGGACGGCAAGGCGCTGCCCGGCATCGAGGCCGATCCGCAGCTGTCCATGGACGATGCCGCCCTGAAGCTGCGGCGCGTCATCAGGCAACGGCCGCCCGCGATGAAGTTCGCGCACACGACGTTCTACGTCCCGCGGCTGCACGGGTACCCGCACTGGTTCGCCGCCGACTCGATCACCGGCAAGGGGAAGCAGACGCTGCGGCACGCGCTGCTGTTCACGCAGGCCAAGGCGGGGGCGCCGTGGCTGCTGGCCGCCGACCCCTACCCGACGGACGCGGCGCTGAGCAGGGTGGCGCTCGACCCGGACGGGTACGCGACGCCGGTGGACGCCGGCGACAAGGGCCTGCCCGTCGCGCCCGGCAAGCTGCCCGCCGCGCACGCCGCGCTGCTGACCGGCGGCCCGTCCGCCTCGGGGGCGTCCGCGCTCGCGAAGGGGCCGAAGACCACCGAGACCTACGCCGCCCTGAAGCAGGGCGAGCAGGCGCTGGCGAAGCGGGGCGTCACGCTGACCTCGAAGTTCTCGGCCGCGCCGTACACGGTGTACGCGCTGCGCACCAAGGACCGCGGCGCGCTGGTCTGGTACGTCGTGAAGCAGAACGAGGCGTATTCCGCCGCGAAACGGGGCACGCTGGCAGTGAGCGGTGATCTCACCGGGCTCGCCCCGGCGGCGTCCGCCAGGACGCACATGGACACGACCGTCCTGGTGCAGTACCTGGCCACCGTTCCGCCCAAGGGCCGCGCGGCGGTCACCGGCATGTACCGCAAGGCGATCTCCGCCCACGGTTCCTGATCTCCGTCGGGTGCCGGGCCGTCCCGCTCTTCTCGACCGCTGCAGTGGGACGGACCCGGCATCCGACGGGCTTGCCGCGGTCTCGGCGGGTGCCCCCGCCGGGGCACCGCGTTCTTCTACACTGGCGCGACATACTCGACATTTCGTCCGCCGAGGTGGGAAGTGCGCCGAGCGCCTCGCATGGCCCTGGCCGTGGTCCTGGCCGCCTCCGCCGTCCTCGCCTCGGCCTGCTCCGGCGGCGACGCGGCCGGCGGGACGGCCTCGAGAACGCCTACCGGGTCACCGGCCGTCGGCGCCGGCGAGTCGCTGGCGGTGCTGCGCGACTGGACGGACCGGCACAACAAGGCCATCACGTCCGGCGACGAGAAGCTCTGGCGCGACACCGTGACGGGCGCCCTCGCCGCGCCGGTGACGGCCCGCGTCCACACCTACGGCAGGCTGCCGGAGTCCGCGACGATCTCCCTGGCGAACCCGGTGCTGTACGTGCCGCGCCGGCCGGACTACCCGAAATGGTTCGGGATGGCCGCGCTGGAACGCTCGGACGGCAAGGACCAGCAGGTCCTCGGCGTGTTCGTGAAGACCGGCGCGAAGGACGACTGGCGCGCGGCGCACTGGCTCACCTTCCAGGGCGGCGCCCCCGACCTCGCCTACGACGCCGAGGGCTACGCGATCCCCGCCCCCGACCGGGGCCTGCCCGCCGCGCACGCGAACTACCTGGCCAAGGGCGACGCCGGCGGGCTGGTCCCCGACACCTTCTCGGCGAACGCCCGCACGGGCGAGCAGGGCGACTGGAAGGTCGAGCCGGGCGCGTTCAAGCCCGGCCCCGGCCCGTCCTACGCCCTGCGCACCAGCGACGGCGGCTCCCTCGTCTGGTACGGGCTGACGCAGGACGCGACGCTCACCGGCGGCACGGAGCGGGGCCTGCCCACCGAGGTCCGCGACTTCCTCGCCAAGGACGACCGCAAGCCCGGCAGGACCGTCCACGTGTCGTGGCAGTGGCTCGCCATCGGCTACGCCCCGCCGTCCGGCAGGGGCCGCGTCCTCGGCGAGTCCGTCTCCCTGACCACCGCCCGCTGACCTGCGGCGTGTCGCCCTTCACAGGGACGACACGCCGCAAGCGAACGCCGTTCGGCAGCCGGTCAGGCTTCGGTGGAGGGGAGGGAGCTGGCGGTGACCAGGGTGCGGATCGAGCCGAGCGCCACCGACAGCGTCGCGAGGTCGAAGCTGTCGCTCTCCCAGATCTCGCTGAGCGTCTGCTGGGCGCGCTGCACCGCGGTCTTGTTCTTCTCCGCCCAGTGCGCCATCCGCACCTCGGGCTGCCCGCCCGGCTCGCTCGTCACCAGGACGTCGCGGGTGAGGGCGGCGTGCGCGGCGTACAGGTCGTCGCGGAGCGCCGAGCGGGCCATGGACCGCCACCGGTCGTCGCGCGGCAGCGCCACGACCCGGTCGCGCAGCCGGGCCAGCTGCAGCCGGTCGGCGAGGTCGAAGTAGACCTCGGCGACCTCCTCCACCGGACGTCCCGACTCGTGCGCGATGCCGACGAGGTCGAACGTCGAGTACGCGGTGACCAGCATCGCGCACTGCTCGGCCAGCTCGTCGGGCACGCCGCGCTCGGCGAAGCCGTCCCGGCGCTGCTCGAACGCCTGCAGGTCCAAGCCGACCAGCAGCTTCGGCAACTGCGAGGTGAGCGTGGCGGCGCCGGCGGCGAAGAAGTCGATCGTCTCGCGGATGTCGAACGGGGGCCGCCGGTTGTGCAGCAGCCAGCGGGCGCCGCGCTCGGTCAGCTTGCGCGCCTCCAGCAGCATCGCGATCTGCGTGGACTCCGCGACCTGGTGCGACAGCCGCTCCACCGACCGCCAGAACCGCGGCATCGCGAACACCTCGCGGGCCACCAGGTAGGCGCGGGCGATGTCCGACGACGACGCCCCGGTCTCCTCGTTCATCCGGAACACGAACGTGGTGCCGCTGTTGTTGACCAGGTCGTTCACCACCGCGGTGGTGATGATCTCGCGGCGCAGCGGGTGCCGGTCCATGTAGGTCCGGAACCGCTCGCGCAGCGGCGTCGGGAAGTACTCGACCAGCCAGGACGCCAGGGAGGGGTCGTCCGGCAGGTCGGAGGCGACGATCTCGTGGTCCAGGGTGAGCTTGGAGTAGGCGAGCAGCACCGAGAACTCGGGGCTGGTGAGCCCGAGCCCGGACTGCCGCCGCTCGGCGATGGCCTTGTCGTCCGGCAGGAACTCCAGGCGCCGCTTCAGCCGCCCGTCCCGCTCCAGCTTGCGCATGTACCGGGCGTGGACGTGCAGCATCGCGGGCGCCTGCGCGCGGGACGCGGCGAGCACCACGTTCTGCGCGTAGTTGTCGGGCAGCACCAGCCGCGCGACCTCGTCGGTCATCTCGTAGAGCAGGGTGTCGCGCTGCTTGCGGGTCAGCTCGCCGTCCCGCACGACCTGGTCGAGCAGGATCTTGATGTTGACCTCGTGGTCGGAGGTGTCGACGCCGGCGGAGTTGTCGATGAAGTCGGTGTTCACCAGCCCGCCGGTGCGCGCGCACTCGATCCGGCCGAGCTGGGTCATGCCGAGGTTGCCGCCCTCGCCGACGACCTTGCAGCGCAGCTCGTCGCCGTTCACCCGCACCAGGTCGTTGGCCTTGTCGCCGACGTCGGCGTTGTTCTCCACCGACGCCTTGACGTAGGTGCCGATGCCGCCGTTCCACAGCAGGTCGACCGGCGCCTTCAACGCCGCGTTGATCAGCTCGTACGGCGCCATGGCCTTCACCGAGGCGTCGAGGCCGAGCGCCGCCCGCACCTGCGGGGTGATCCGGATCGACTTGGCGGTGCGCGGGTGCACGCCGCCGCCCCTGGAGATCAGCGAGGTGTCGTAGTCGGCCCAGGTGCTGCGCGGCAGCTCGAACATCCGGCGCCGCTCGGCGAACGAGGCCGCCGGGTCGGGGTCGGGGTCGAGGAAGATGTGCCGGTGGTCGAACGCGCAGACCAGCTTGATGTGCTCCGACAGCAGCATCCCGTTGCCGAACACGTCGCCGGACATGTCGCCGATGCCGACGACGGTGAAGTCCTCCCGCTGGACGTCCTTGCCGAGCGAGCGGAAGTGGTACTTCACCGACTCCCACGCGCCGCGCGCGGTGATGCCCATCGCCTTGTGGTCGTAGCCGACGGACCCGCCGGACGCGAACGCGTCGCCGAGCCAGAACCCGTACTCGGCGGCGACGCCGTTGGCGATGTCGGAGAACGTCGCGGTGCCCTTGTCGGCGGCGACGACCAGGTAGGTGTCGTCGCCGTCGTGGCGGACCACGTTCGGCGGCGGGACGACCTTGCCGTCCACCAGGTTGTCGGTGACGTCGAGGAGCCCGGAGATGAAGTCCTTGTAGCAGGCGATGCCGGCCTGCTGCCAGGCCTCGCGGTCGACGGCCGGGTCGGGCAGCTGCTTGCCGACGAACCCGCCCTTCGCGCCCGCCGGGACGATCACGGTGTTCTTCACCGCCTGCGCCTTGACCAGGCCGAGGATCTCGGTGCGGAAGTCCTCGCGCCGGTCCGACCAGCGCAGCCCGCCGCGCGCGACGGACCCGAACCGCAGGTGCACGCCCTCGACCTTCGGCGAGTACACGAAGATCTCGTAGGTGGGGCGCGGCTGCGGCAGGTCCGGGATGCCGTCCGGGTCGAACTTCATCGACAGGTAGGGCTTGTGCTGGTAGTGGTTCGTCCGCAGCGTCGCCTGGACGAGCGCGAGGTAGGCGCGCAGGATGCGGTCCTCGTCGAGGCTCGCGACCTCATCCAGCATCCCGTTCAGTTCCTCGATGATGGCGAGGCTGCGCTCCTCCTCGCCGCCCGCCAGCGCCGGGTCGAGGCGGCTCTCCCACAGCCGCACCAGCAGCCGGGTGATGGCGGCGTTGCGCAGCAGCACCTGCTCGATGTACCGCTTGGAGAACGTCGTCCCCGTCTGCCGCAGGTACAGGGCGTAGGCGCGCAGGATCATCGCCTGCCACCAGTTCAGCCCGACGTGCAGGACGAGCGCGTTGAACCCGTCGTTCTCGATCCGGCCCTGCCACAGCGCGGTGAAGGCTTCCTGGAACAGGCCCTTGATGGCCTCCTCCGCGACGTCCCCCGGCGGCGCGTACCGCAGCCCCAGGTCGTAGACCCAGTACCGCTGCCCGTCGGAGGTGTTGACCTCGTACGGGCGCTCGTCGACGACCTCGACGCCCATGTTCTGCAGCAGCGGCAGCACCCGCGACAGCGAGATCGGCTCGCCCAGCCGGTAGATCTTCAGCCGCCGCTCGCCGGGCTCGGCGCTGAACGGCTCGTACAGGTTGATCGAAGTGTCGTTGTCGTCGGTGAGGTCGTCGAGGAAGCGCAGGTCGGCGACCGCGGTGCGGGCCGGGAAGTCGGCCTTGTAGCCGTCGGGGAAGGCGTCGCCGTAGCGGCGGGCGAGCGTCCCGGACCGCTCCTCGCCGCACTGCTCCACGATCGCGTCGGCGAGGTCGTCCTCCCAGGAGCGGGTCGCCGCCGCGAGCCGTCCCTCCAGGCCGTCCACGTCCACGTCGGGCAGCGGACGGCCCCGCTCGCCGCGCACCACCACGTGCAGGCGCGCCAGCAGCGACTCCGTCACGTTCGCGCTGTAGTCGACGCTGACGCCCTCGAACGCCCTGCGAAGGATCTCCTGGATGCGCAGCCGGATCTTGGTGGTGTAGCGGTCCCGGGGGAGGTACACCATGCACGACATGAACCGGCCGTACAGGTCCTTGCGCAGGAACAGCTTCAGCTGGCGGCGCTCGCGCAGCCGCAGCACGCCCAGCGAGATCCTCAGCAGGTCGTCGACGGAGATCTGGAACAGCTCGTCGCGCGGGTAGCTCTCCAGGATCTCGATGAGGTCCTGGCCGTCGTAGCTGTCCGGGGTGAACCCGGCGCGCTCCAGCACCTCGTCGAGCTTGCGCTTCAGGACGGGCACGTGCGCGATCGACTCGCTGTAGGCGACGTGCGTGAACAGGCCGAGGAAGCGGCGCTCGCCGACGACCTCGCCGCGCTCGTCGAACTTCTTGACGCCGATGTAGTCCAGGTACAGGCCGCGGTGGACGGTGGAACGCGAGTTCGCCTTCGTCAGGATCAGCAGCCGCCGCTCGGTGGCCTTCTCGCGCACCTCCGGCGGCAGCGCCGCAAAGCTGTCGGACTCCCGCTTGTCGTTGCGCAGGATGCCGAGCCCGGTGCCGGGTTCGGGGCGCAGGCCGAGATTGCTGCGGTCCTCCACGTCGCTGCCCGCGACCCGCCCGTCCTCCACCAGCGTGTAGTCGCGGTAGCCGAGGAAGGTGAAGTGGCCGTCGGCCAGCCACTCCAGCAGCTCGACGCCCTCGGCGAGCTCCTTGTCCGGCAGCGGCGGCGCCGCGTCCCGGATGGCGGCGGCGATCTCCACCGCCCGCGCCCGCATCTTCGGCTCGTCCTCGACCGCGACCCGCACGTCGTGCAGCACGCGGACCAGGTCCTTCTCCAGCCGCTCCAGCATCGCCCGGTCGCTGGTACGGTCCACCTCGATGTGGATCCACGACTCGTCGATGTCGGACGGGCTGTCGTGCTTGCCGCGGAACGCCCGCAGATGTCCCGCGACGTCGCGGTCGACCCCGAGCAGCGGGTGCACGATCAGGTGGGTGGCGAGCTGGTGCCGGGTCAGCTCCATCGTGACCGAGTCGACCAGGAACGGCATGTCGTCGGTGACGACCTGCACGACCGTGTGGCCGGGGTCCCAGCCGTACTCCTCGATCGTCGGCGTGAACACCCGGACCTTCGCGCGCCCCTGCGGCCGCTCCTCGCCGAGCGCCCGGTGCGCCATGGCGGGGCCGCAGATGTCGGCGGGATCGCGGGCGAGCAGGTCCTCCGGCGCGACGTGGCGGTAGTAGAGCCGGAGATAGGCGGCGGACTCCTCGACGTCCCCCGCCGAACGCGCCCCCGGCCGCTGGGCGCACGTCTCGGCCGCCCTCCGGAGCAGATCGTCCTTCGCCTGATCGAGCTTGCCGCCCATCACCAACAACTCTCCCCTAGAGACACTTCGCCACCTCGTTGTGGCGCCGCTCACTTGCGCCAGCGTAGACCAGGAAATCCCCCAAAGCCGACCTGCCAGTCCGCCAGGTCAGCATGGCTTTGCCCACCTTGCCAGGCGGTGCGGCGCCTCCGCCCGGTGATCGCCGAAGTCCGCGCGGGACCGGGCGCACCGGACGCGCGACGGTGGCCGGCACGCCCGCCGGACGCCGGTTCCGGCGCCGGTGCGGGGCGTCCACCGGCGGTTCCGGTGACGCGCCCCGGGATCAGCCGCTCGGCGTCGCCGACGGGGTCGGGGGCGGTTCCTCGGTGGGGGTGGTCGTCGGCGGGTCGGGGGTCTCGGTGGTGTGGGTGGGCACCGGGTCGTCCGGGGTCGACGGCGTCACCGACGGCGTGTCGGTCGGGGCCGGGCTGTCGGTCGCCGACTCGCCCACCGTGGGCGACGGGCTGTAGGGCGGTTCGGTCGCCTGCCGCGTCGGCGCCTGCGAGGCCGGCGCCGACATGCTGGGCATCGTGTCGGACGGCTGCGGCGCCCGGCTCGGGTCGCCGACCTTCTCCCCCGCCTTGCCCTTGCCGCCGGAGCCCAGCGCGAGCACCGCGGACACCACGACGATCGCCACGAACAGCGCGGCGGCGCCCGCCAGCACGGCCGACCGGCTCGACCCGGCGAGCGAACGGCGCAGCGCGGCGATGCCTCCACCGCCCGCGCCCGCGCCGACGCCGGGGGCGCGGTCGGGCGGCAGGGTGTCGGCCACGTTCTCGGCGGCCCACTCGGCGGGCGTCGGCAGCAGCCGGGGCTCGGTACCGGACGGGTCGGCCGCGTGCCAGCCTCCGGGCTCCGCTCCCGGGTCCGACTCGTAGGCGGCGGGCTCGTAGGCGTCGTCGTCCGCCTGTGCGGGCTCGAAGTCCTCGTCGCCGATCTCGGCGGCCAGCACCGAGCCGGCCTCGAGCATGGCGGTCTCGTCGGTGTTGCCGATCGGAACCGGCTCGACGGGCGCCTCCTCGTGTCCCAGCAGCCGCATCAGCACCTGGCGGGCCGGCGGGCGGCGCGCCGGGTCCTTCTCCAGGCAGTCGGCCACCAGGGCGCGCAGCGGGCCGCTCAGGTCGCCGAGGTCCGGCTCCTCGTGCAGGATCCGGTTGATGACGGCGGGGATGGTGTCCTGGCCGAACGGCGGCTCGCCGGTCGCCGCGAACACCAGGGTGGCGGCCCAGCAGAACACGTCCGCCGCGGTGCCCACGTCGTCGCCGCTGATCTGCTCGGGCGCCATGTACGAGGGGGTGCCGATCACGCGGCTGGTCAGCGTGGTGCCGCCGCTGATCGCCCGGGCCACGCCGAAGTCGATCACGCGCGGGCCGTCCGGGCCGATCAGCACGTTGTGCGGCTTGAAGTCGCGGTGGATGATCTTGGCCTGGTGGATCGCGGACAGCGCGGTCGCGGTGCCCACCGCGAGCCGGTCGAGCCCGGCGCCGCGCACCGGTCCGTCCTGCGTGACCAGCTGGTTCAGCGACGGGCCCGGCACGTACTCGCTGACGATGTAGGGCAGGTCGCCGTCGACGTCGGCGTCCAGCACCTGCGCGGTGCAGAACGGCGCGACCCGCTTGGCCACCTCCAGCTCGCGCAGGAAGCGCGCGCGGGCCTTGTCGTCGGAGGTCAGCTCGGCGTGCAGCAGCTTGATGGCGACCTGCCGGCCGTCCTCGTCGGCACCGAGGAACACCGCGCCCTGCCCGCCCTCGCCCACCCGGCCGACCAGGGCGTAGCGGCCAAGCCGCTCCGGGTCCCCGGACCGCAGCGCCCCAACCTCCATGCGTGGAACCGTCCCTCTCTCGTCGACGGGCCGAACGGACCACGGGCCGAATTCTCGCAGACCAGCGCTCCGACAGTGAGACGCGCGAGGCCGTTGGGAAGTTCACCCGGCCATGCGACCTTACGGCGCGATCTGACCCGCTGCTTCCGATCAGACGCATATGGGCCGAGCGACCACCTTAATGCCCGCGCGCCCCGGGCGACACCGGGTCGACACGGTCGGCGCGGAACGTTCCGGACACGTCCCCGTCAGGGCGTGAAGTGCGTGAGCACTTCGGGGTTGGCCATGGCGCCGCGGTTGGCCGCCTGGTCCACCGGAGTGCCCTGAAGGATCTTGCGGACGGGGACCTCCAGCTTCTTACCCGACAGCGTCCGGGGGATGCCCGGGACGGCGGTGATCTCGTCCGGGACGTGCCGCGGCGACAGCGCCGAGCGGATCTCGCGCTTGAGCCGGGCCGTGAGGTCATCGGTCAGCGACGCGCCCTCGGCGAGTTGCACGTACAGC
The DNA here is from genome assembly GCF_039529375.1 of Actinomadura napierensis. Lineage (NCBI taxonomy): Bacteria > Bacillati > Actinomycetota > Actinomycetes > Streptosporangiales > Thermomonosporaceae > Actinomadura > Actinomadura napierensis. Next base: position 35,604 of record NZ_BAAAMR010000027.1, on the reverse strand, counting down.
AGCAGGCGACCTTCCTGGCCGAGCCGCCCGGTGTCGATGACGAGGCTGTCGGTGATCTCGTCGAACGCCTCGACGACGCGGTAGAAGTCGGACGTCCCCATCCGGACCCCGCCGCGGTTGAGAGTGGAGTCGGAACGGCCGTAGATGACGCAGCCGCCGTCCGGGAGGATCTTGATCCAGTCGCCGTGCCGCCACACGCCCGGGTACATGTCGAAGTAGGACTCGCGGTAGCGGTCGCCGCTGTCGTCGTTCCAGAAGAACACCGGCATGGACGGCATCGGCTCGGTGATGACCAGCTCGCCGACCTCGTCCACGACCGGCTTGCCGTCGTCCCCGAAGGCCTCCACCTTGGCGCCGAGCCCGCGGCACTGGATGACGCCCGCGCGCAGCGGCAGCAGCGGCGACGGCCCGACGAACCCGGTGCACAGGTCGGTTCCGCCGGAGAAGGACCCGAGCAGGAGGTCCTTGCCGACCTCCTCGTACACCCACGCGAACCCTTCGGGCGGCAGCGGAGAGCCGGTGGAACCGATGCCGCGCAGTGCCGACAGGTCGAATTCGCGTCCGGGGTGGCGTCCGTCCTTCGCGGACGCGGTGATGTAGGGCGCGCCCACACCCATGTAGGTGACGCTGCTTTCGGCGGCCAGCTTCCACAGGTCGAGCGGTGCGCCGTCGTACATGACGATGGTGGCGCCCACCTGAAGGCCGCCGATGAGGTAGTTCCACATCATCCAGCCGGTGGTGGTGAACCAGAAGAAGACATCTCCCGGGCCTACGTCCTGATGGAACGACAGGGCCTTGAGATGCTCCAGCACCACCCCGCCATGCCCGTGCACGATCGGCTTGGGCAGCCCCGTGGTGCCCGACGAGTAGACCACCCACAGCGGATGGTCGAACGGGACGTCCTCGAACTCGATGGTGTCGTGGTCGGTGCGCGGAAGGTCGCCGTAGTGCATGCCGACGCGCAGGCCCTCCGGCGTGGCCGCCGGGTCGAGGTACGGGATCAGCACCGTCGCCGCCAGCGTCGGCAGCGCCGCCTCGATCTCGCCGACGATCTCCCGCCGGTCGAACGTCCTGCCGTTGTAGGCGTAGCCGTCCACAGCGATCAGGACCTTCGGCTCGATCTGCGCGAACCGGTCGATCACCGAAGAGGACCCGAAGTCCGGCGAGCACGACGACCAGATGGCGCCCAGGGACGCCGTCGCCAGGAAGCAGATCAGCGCCTCGGGAATGTTCGGGACGTACGCCACGACCCGATCGCCCTTGCCGACGCCCAGGTCGGCCAGACCCTCCCGCACCTCCGCGACGTGCAGGAACAGCTCACGGTAGGACAGCACCCGGTGCCCGCCGGCCTCCGACCGGAACACCACCGCGGTCTCGTCCGGCGTCTCCTCCGCACGGCGCAGCGCGTTCGCGGCGTAGTTCAGGGTCGCACCGGGAAACCAGCGCAGACCGTCCACCGGTGTGGGCCCGCCCTCGCGGACGGGACCGTCCCCGCGCTCCCCCACCACGTCGAAGTACGACCAGATCGCGTCCCAGAAGGCGTCCACCTCGGTGACGGACCAGCGCCACAGGTCGTCATAGGACTCAACGCGCACGCCCCGGTCCCACAGCCAGTGGATGAAGCGGGTCACCCGCGCGTTCGCGACGACCTCCTCCGACGGCTCCCACAGCGCCGCTCCCTCGGAGACCTCGTGATCACGCGACATCGCTCTCCCTCCCCGCCGCGCCGGCGCGCGACCCTCCCAATATCGGCCTCGCCGCCCGGCCCGCGCAACTTCCCCCGATCATGCGCGCGCTGCCCCCGCCCAACGTCCCACCGCAGGTCACAGGCGTTAGACCGCAGCAATCCGCGACCACCACACATCAGAACGCCCGACCATCCCCATCCCCCACACACCGGGTTTTCCACAGAACGCCATTCCACTTCCAACACCCCACCCACAGCCCCAAAACTGAGAGCACGACAGAAGGGGACGACGGATGACCAAGACCAACCAGCCACGACGGCACCACGATGCCGAAAGGCGGCGCCACAGGGTCGGCACCGGAGCGGCACGAGGCGCGCCACAAGAGCAACCCGGCGGCACCACGGGAGCGGCGCGGGGGACGCCAGGGCGCCGGTGAGGTCAGATGCGGGTCAGCTCGGCGACGGCGTCCACCACGGTGTCGGTGTCGGCGAGGGTCGCGAGGACGCGGTCCGCGCCGGCCGCGCGCAGCTCGGCCTCGGTGGCGCTGCCGGTGGCGACGGCGATGATCGGTGAGCCGGCGATGTGGGCGGCCTGTACGTCCCGGGGCGAGTCGGCGATGTAGACGGTGGCCGACTCGGGGTAGCGGGCGCCGTGCCGCTCGCCCGCACGGGCGCGGGCGAGTTCCAGCAGCGCGGCCTTGCTGTAAACGCCGTTCTCGTAGCCGCCGGCGCCGAGGTCGAGGCGGTCGGCGAGGCCCAGCTCGGTCACCTTGAGCACGGCGTTCGGCTGGATCGACCCGGTGAGCACCGACTGCACGACCCCGGGCACATGGGCCAACGCCTCGACGGCCTCGCGGGCCCCGGCCAGGACGCGGCCGTGCGCCCGCAGGTCGGCGCGGCGGCTCGCGAACGCCTCGGTGAGCGCGGAAACGAAGGAGGGCAGATGGTCGTCGGTGGTGACGACGTCGTTGAACGCCAGCGTCTCGAAGATGATCTCCGACTCGGTGCGCCCGGGGGTGGGGGCGAGCCGTACGAGCGGCCGCCCGACGGTCCGCTGGAACGCCTCCGCGTAGGCGTCCCGGGTGACCCGCCCGACGTCGACCAGGGTGTGATCGATGTTCCACAGCACCAGACGGTTCAACGTCGACATCCCGTTCCCATGCACCGCTCGAAAGGCGTCGGCGGGCACCCTCCAGGCGCCGCCCCGCCCCACCGTCCGGCGGGGCGGACTCATCGTCGAGCCTCCCGCCCGCCCACCGCAACCGCGCCCGTGCCGGGTGGGCGACGGCGAGGGTCAGGGGCGCATGTGGGGGTAGCGGTGGTCGGTGGGCGGGACGAAGGTCTCCTTGATGGCGCGGACGTTCGTCCAGCGGGTGAGGTTGAACACCGAGCCGGCCTTGTCGTTGGTGCCGGACGCGCGGGCGCCGCCGAAGGGCTGCTGGCCGACCACGGCGCCGGTCGGTTTGTCGTTGATGTAGAAGTTGCCCGCGGCGAAGCGGAGGGTCTCGGTCGCGGCCGCGATGGCGGCGCGGTCCCGCGCGACGATCGCGCCGGTCAGCCCGTACTCGGAGGCGCTCTCCAACTGGGTGAGGACGGAGTCGTAGTCATGGTCGTCGTAGACGTGGACGCCGAGGATCGGCCCGAAGTACTCGGTGGTGAAGATCTCGTCGGTCGGGTCAGACGACTCCAGGACTGTGGGCCGTACGAAGTAGCCCACCGAGTCGTCCAACTCGCCGCCCACGAGCAGGCGCATGCTGTCGATGCCGCGCGCACGTTCGATCGCGCGCCGGTGCTTGGCGAAGGCGCGGTCGTCGATCACGGCGCCCATGAAGGCCGACAGGTCCTCCGCCACGTTGCCCATGGTGAGGCCCTCGACCTCGGCGCAGAAGTCGTCGCGCATGCCGTCCCAGATGGAACGCGGAATGTAGGCGCGCGACGCCGCCGAGCACTTCTGGCCCTGGTACTCGAACGCGCCCCGCACCAGCACGGTCTTCAGCACCGCCGGATCCGCGGACGGGTGCGCCACCACGAAGTCCTTGCCGCCGGTCTCGCCCACGATCCGCGGGTATCCGCGGTAACGGGCGATGTTCTCCCCGATCGTCCGCCACAGCGCCTGGAAGGTGGGCGGCGAACCGGTGAAGTGCAGGCCCGCGAGCTCCGGGCTGGCCAGGGCGACGTTCGAGACGGCCTGCCCGTCCCCGGTGACCAGGTTGATGACGCCGGGCGGCAGGCCGGCCGCCTCCAAGAGGCGCATCGTGTGATGCGCGGCGAGTTGCTGGGTGGGGGACGGTTTCCAGACCACGACGTTGCCCATCAGCGCGGGCGAGGTCGGCAGGTTCCCGGCGATCGCGCTGAAGTTGAACGGGGTGATGGCGAGGACGAACCCCTCCAACGGCCGGTACTCCATCCGGTTCCACACGCCCGGCGAGGAGTTCGGTTGCGTCTCGCGGATCCGCCGCGCGTACGCGACGTTGAACCGCAGGAAGTCGATCAGCTCGCAGGCCGAGTCGATCTCCGCCTGCTGGACCGACTTGGACTGGCCGAGGATCGTCGCCGCGTTCAGCGTGGACCGCCACGGCCCCGCCAGCAGCTCGGCGGCCCGCAAGAAGATCGCGGCGCGGTCGTCCGGTGCCATGGCCCGCCAGCCGGGCGCGGCCTCCCGGGCCGCCGCGATCGCCTCCGTCACGTCGGCGTCGGTGGCGTTGCCCATGCGCCCGAGGACGTGCCCGTGGTTGTGCGGCTCGACGACGTCGATCGGGACGCCGGCGCCCATCCGGCGCTCACCGCCGATCGTCATCGTCAGCTCGGTCTGCGCGCCGCCGAGCTCCTTGATCTTCGCTTCCAGCGCCGCCCGCTCGGCGCTGCCCGGCACATACCCCTTGACCGGCTCGTTCACCGGTACCGGCACGTTGGTGACGGCGTCCATCTGTCCGCTCCCGCAAGCTCGACGGCCCTGTCGACATGCCGAGCCCTACCCACCCCCACCCGACGAATACCCGCCGCTCCCCACCCCGCAGGAACCCGCGCACCCGGTGGGCACCAAGTGCCGCAGAGAGCCTTGAGCACATGGAAGAGCCCTGGCCCCATCGGCGCCGAGGCTCAGCGGAGTGGGGTTATCGCTGCTTCAGGTCGGCGAGCAGCGCCCGCAGCGCACCACGGCTGACATCGAGGTGCCCGCCGTCCCGGTCCTTGCTGTCGCGGACGCAGACGACCGCACCGAGATCGGCGAGCTCAACGCAGTTGCCGCCGTTGCCCGAGCTGTATGACGACTTCCGCCAGGTCGCCCTACTCACATCCATGATCGTCTCCCAAGATGCGGTGAATCAGCTCTGCTTCAAATCTGCCAGCAACGCCCGCAGCGCGCGATGGCTGATGGTCAGGTGCCCGCCGTCCGGGTCCTTGCTGTCGCGGACGCCCAACCCCTCCGGGAGTGCGGCCAGTTCTACGCACTCGCCTCCGGTCGAAGTCGAGCGGGTGGCCTTTCGCCACTTCGCCCTACTCACATCCATGCTCACCTACCCTCGATGCGGCGGATCAGCTCTGCTTCAGGTCGGCCAGCAGGGCGCCCAGGGCACCTCGGCTGACGTTGAGGTGCCCGCCCTCCGGGTCCTTGCTGTCGCGGACACCGATGGTTCCACCAAGCTCTGCGACCTCGACGCACTCGCCTCCGTTGCCTCCGCTATGGCTGGATTTCCGCCACTGGACGTTCAGATCTTCCATCGCTCTTCCGCCGTTCTACGAATCAGGTCTTTCGACATACCTATGGGGAGCGCCAACGACCGAACCTCCCGAAGCGCCTTGCGCATCGCTGTCACGTCCTCGCCGTCCTCCATCGTGAAGCCACGAGCGAAGCACTCCACGTAGGCGACCTCCCGAAGGTCTTCAAGCGTCGCAATCGTGAACGAACCGATGCTACCGAGGTGGTCACCCCGCATAGGGACGACCTGGACCGACAGGTTTGGCCCGGACATCTCGGCGAGGCGGTTCAGTTGCTCGTACATGATCTGCGGGTTGCCGACCTCGCGCTGAAGTACGGCCTCGTCTATGAGGAACGAGCAACCGGGCGGCGGCGGTTCCGTGCGGGTCAGGATGTCTTGCCTCCGCATCCGTGCCTCTACAGCGTCCTGATCGCCATAGAGCAGGACGCTGGCGTACTCGGGGGTCTGAAGCAGGCCGTGGACCAAGCCCAAGCTGTAGGAGACCAACTCCGGAGCGGTCTCCTCGACACTCACCCAGTCAAACCACACCGGGAAGGCCGCGTCCTTCACCAGGTCTTCCCACAGGGTCACGAGCTCGCCGTTCGCCTCAAGGATCTTGTCTATCTCCTTGGCGAACTCCATCGTGCAGCGGGTCCGGCCGGTCTCGACCGCGCCAATGTACTGCGGGGTGACGCCTTGGCCATCGCGTGCCCGTGCGGCGAGGTTGTCCTGACTCCAGCCTTTGGCGTCACGGAACCTCCGCAGCCGGCGCCCGAACGGGAGCAGCGCGGGACTCACCTTGGCCTTGAGTCGACGTGGCGTCATTCCGCAATCGTCCCTCAACCAAGGGTCAAGTGGCCAGCAAGTCGAGCGAACTCACCACGAGGAATTTGCCCAGCTTCACCTGCACTTCGTCGCGTTCCGCGAGCACGTGGTGACCAACTGGAGGCTCGTCAGCCGAACCTCTCCGAAAGTCGTGTCAGATGTCCGTAACCGCACAGGTTCCCGAAGTTCCGACGATCGTTCTTGAGCCCACCGGTGAGGCGCCGCGCCTCGCGCGGCTCTTCCTCGCCGACCAGTTCGCCGCGTGGGGCATCAAAGACGACTACGTGGCACGGCTCATCGTCTGCGAGTTGGTCACCAATGCTTACCGGCACGGGGAAGGCCCCATCGTCGTTCGGCTCCCGCGTGACCGGGACGGGCAGCCGGTGATCGAAGTGCGGGACTCGGGCGAAGGCCGCCCCGTCGTCCTCCCGCAGAACCATGCCGCCGTCTCTGGCCGGGGGCTCCAGCTCATCGCCGAGTTCGTCCGGGACTGCTGGGGCGTCCGTCCCCTCGGCGAGGGCGGCAAGGCCGTCTGGGTGAAGCTTCCCACCCTCTGACCTCGCGAGGTACTCGGCGCGTGCGGTCGGGTTCTCGCTTCCGAAGGAGCTGAGACGCGCGATGAACGAGCCGGTGACGCTGCTGCTCCTGCGGCACCTGTTCCCGCACTGGTCGATCACGTTGGACGGTGGCGTCTGGAGGGCCGGCGGGCGGGTCCTGATCTCTTCGAGCCACCTTGAGGGGCTGCTCGATCTCCTCCGTGTGGCCGATCCCGCCGCTGTGGAACGGGCCGCCGAACTGCTGGAGGAACGGTGATCCGCAGGCAGGTCGCCGCGGCGGATGGACGCCGCCGCGTCCGCGGCGCGGCGTGGTCGGCGGGACGCGGGGTGGGTTAGAGGAGGTGTTGGAGTTCCTGGGTGGCGTACCAGAGGAGTTCGTGGCCTTCGGCGCCGTCGACGGTGAAGAGGGCGTCGTCGTCGCCGGCGTCGGCGGCGGGGAGGGCCTCGACGGCGGCGGTGATGTCAGGGACGGCGCCGGTGTCGTCGACGTGGCCGGAGGCGATGCGCTTCCACGGGACGGGCGCGGTGACCTCGACGAGGGAGCGGTCGTCGTCGTCGATGGACGCGTCGCCGCGCGCCCAGGAGACCGACTGGTCGGGGATCTCGGCGGCCAGCACGACGCGGCGGCGGGGCGCGGACGGGTCGGCGGCGAGCAGGCGCAGCGAGGCGCGGGCGGCCGCGGTCAGCGCGGCGTACTCCAGTTCCTCCTGGTCGCCGTCCGCGTACCACTCGCGCAGGGCGGGCGTGACCGCGTGGCCGGCGAGCGGCGCGGGTCCGGCCTCGCGGGCGGTGTGGACGGCGGCGAGGAGGGTGAGCGTGGACGGAAGGTAGACGCGCATGACGGTTCGTCAGTCTGTCACGGGAGGAGGCCCAGCTCGCGCAGTTCGGTGATCGTGGCGTCGGCGGATGTGTGGTGGATGCCGCGGATGCCGAGGGATTCGGCGGCCCGGATGTTGTGCTCGATGTCGTCGATGAAGACGCATTCGGCGGCGTCGAGGCCGAGCAGGTCGAGCGCGTGCCGGAAGATCCGCTCGTCCGGCTTGCGCATGCCGACCTCGCAGGAGATGACGACGGCGTCGAAGAGGTCGGCGAACAGGTCGCGGGGGTAGTCGTTGCCCCAGGAGTTGGAGAGGAGGGCGGTGCGGGTGCCGGCGGCGCGGGCCGCGCGGAGCGCCTCGTACATCGGCTCGACCGGGGAGAACGCCCCGAACATGCGGGAGATGAGGCCGGCGGCGGCGACCGGGCCGCCGTCGACGGTCAGCAGCTCGGCGGCCAGGAGGCGCTCGAACTCCTCGGTGGCGAGCGAGCCGTCCTCGAGCCCGTGGATGGGGTTGGAGCCGGCGCCGTCGTAGGCCTGCTTCACCCAGGCGCGCATCACCGTGCGGTAGCGGTCGGCGTCGATGCGGTCGGCGGTCAGCCAGGTGCCGACGGCGTCGTTCAGGGGGGAGGTGAGGACGCCGCCCCAGTCGGTGATGACGGCTTTGACGGTCTTCGGCTGTTCTGCGGGCACGGGCCGATGGTAGGCGATCCCGGCCGCATTGACCGAATCCCGTTCTGCCAGACTGGCCGGCATGGACTTCGAACTCAGCCCGAAGGCGCTGGACTACCAGGAACGACTCCAGGAGTTCATGGACGAGCACGTGTATCCGGCGGAGCCGGTGTACACGGCCTGGCGTGCGGAGAACGACCCGCACGCGCTGCCGCCGATCGTCCAGGAGCTGAAGGCCGAGGCGCGCGAGCGGGGCCTGTGGAACCTGTTCCTGCCGGACGTGTCGGGTCTGTCGAACCTGGAGTACGCGACGCTGGCCGAGCTGACGGGCCGCTCCCCGGACCTGGCGCCGGAGGCGGTCAACTGCGCCGCGCCGGACACCGGGAACATGGAAGTCCTGCACATGTTCGGGACCCCGGAGCAGAAGGAGCGGTGGCTGAAGCCGCTGCTGGACGGGGAGATCCGCAGCGCCTTCGCGATGACGGAGCCGGAGGTCGCCTCCTCCGACGCCACCAACATCACCACCTCGATCGTCCGGGACGGCGACGAGTACGTGGTCAACGGCCGCAAGTGGTTCATCACCGGCGCGGCGGACGAGCGCTGCAAGATCTTCATCGTCATGGGCAAGACCGACCCGGACGGCCCGGCGCACCGGCAGCAGTCGCAGATCCTCGTGCCGCGCGACGCCCCGGGCGTGACGGTCGTCCGGCACCTTCCGGTGTTCGGCTACCAGGACCAGCACGGCCATTCGGAGATCCTGTTCGAGGACGTCCGGGTGCCGGCGTCGAACCTGATCGCGGACGAGGGCGACGGGTTCATGATCGCGCAGGCGCGGCTCGGGCCCGGCCGCATCCACCACTGCATGCGCGCGCTCGGCATGGCGGAGCGGGCACTGGAGCTGATGTGCCGCCGCGCCGTGGACCGCGTCGCGTTCGGCGGGCCGCTCGCCAAGCAGGGCGTGGTGCGCCAGCAGATCGCCGAGTCGCGGATGGCGATCGAGCAGGCGCGGCTGCTCACCCTGAAGACGGCCTGGCTGATCGACAAGCACGGCTCCAAGGGCGCCCGCTCGGAGATCGCCGCGATCAAGGTGGTCGTGCCGCGGATCACCCACGAGGTGCTCGACCGGGCGATCCAACTCCACGGCGGCGCCGGCGTGTCCGACGACACCCCGCTGGCCGCGATGTACGCCTGGGTCCGCGCGATGCGGATCTTCGACGGCCCGGACGAGGTGCACGTGCGCACCGTCGCCCGCCAGGAACTCCGCCGCTACGAGCACTGACCGCAACAGCGCGGCCGTGGGTGGGCCGTTCCGTGGTCATGCGATTGGTGCGGGGACAATCGCATGACCACGGGCGCCCCGGCGTGCCGGCGGGGGCCGCCGCCGGGCTCGGAAACCGGCGAAGCTTCCTCAGCCACCGCGCGAGCGCGCTAGCTGACCGGTGGGGCGAAGCCGGAGGCGAGCCCCACCGGGAAGCTCGCGAAGCGAGTTCGCGCTCGCCCGAGCACGGTCAAGGGCCGAGCCAGCAGGCGAGGCCCTTGGCCGGGATTGCGAAACACGCCGTCAGGCGGATCTGAGGCGTTGCAGTGCCTCCCTGACACCGCCGTCGGTCTCCTCGAGGACCACCGTGGCGCGCGCCGCCGGGACCTCGCCGAGCAGCGAGACGAGCGCGACGCGGGTGTTGCCGCCCGCCTCGTTGAGCGCGTTCTCGCAGGTGCGGGCGTCCATGCCGGTGGCCTCGGTGAGGATGCGCACCAGCCGGGCGCGCAGCTTGGAGTTCAGCGCGTTCACGCTGACCATCAGGTTGGAGTAGGTGCGCCCCATCCTGATCATCAGGGTGGTGGAGAAGGAGTTGAGCACCAGCTTGGTCGCGGTGCCCGCCTTCATCCGGGTGGACCCGCTGATCACCTCCGGTCCGGTGGCCAGGCCGATGTGCACCTCCACTTCCTCGCCGTACGGCGTGTGCGGGTTGCAGCTGATCAGCGCGGTGCGGGCGCCGCCCGCGGTGGCGGCGCGCAGCGCGCCGATCACGTAGGGGGTGCGGCCGCTCGCGGCGATGCCGATGGCGATGTCGCCCGGCTGGACCTCGCGGGCGTCCCGCATGCCGAGCTCCATGTCGTCCTCGACGTCGGAGATCGCCTGGGAGAGCGCGCCGGGGCCGCCGGCGTGGTGCGCGACGACGCGGCCCCAGATGCCGAACGTCGGCGGGAGCTCGGCCGCGTCGATGACCGCGAGGCGGCCGGACGTGCCGGCGCCGAAGTAGTGCACGCGGCCGCCCGCGCGCAGCGAGTCGACGGCGAGGTCGACCAGCCGGGCCACCTCGGGCAGGACGCCCGCCACCACCATCGGGACGGTGGCGTCCTCGGTGTTGATCAGGTGCAGCACCTCCAGGGTCGGCAGCGTGTCGACGTCGAGGGTGCGGGGGTTCCGGCCCTCGGTGGGGAGCTCGCAATCGATCACCGACGCCTCCGGTCGGGTCGCACGGTCCGGCCGCGGACCGCCTCGAACGTGGCTTCCAGGGCCTTGCGGGTCGGCCCGTAGGTCCGCTGCGCCACTCCGACGAAGACGCAGTCGACCACCGTGAGCTGCGCCAGCCGGCTGGCGGTGGCGCCGGAGCGGAAGGTCGTCTCGCGGGCCGCGGTCGTGAGGACCAGGTCGGCCGCCTCCGCTATGGGGGATTTCGGGAAGTTGGTCAGCGCCACGGTCGTGGCGCCGTTGCTCTTGGCGACCTCCAGGGCGTCGATGGTCTCGACGGTCGCGCCGGTGTGCGAGATGCCGATCGCCACGCTGGTGGGGCCCAGCACCGCGGCGCTGGTGAGCATGATGTGCGCGTCGGCCCAGGCGGAGCAGAAGCGCCCGATGCGGTGGAGCTTCTGCTGGAAGTCCATCGCGACGAAGGCGCTGGCGCCGACCCCGTAGACGTCGACGCGGTCGGCGGCGACGACGGCGTCGACCACCTGTTCCAGCATCTTGATGTCGAGCTGGGAGGCGGTCTCCTCGACGGCCCTGGCATCGGCGAAGGTCACCTTCTCCACGATCTGCTCGAGTGAGTCGTCCGGACTGATGTCGCTGCCGATGACCCGCCCGCCGCTGGCGCTCTGGGCCCGTCCCGCCTCGGTGGCGAGGGTCAGTCGGAGCTCTGGATAACCATGGAACCCGATCGCGCGGCAGAACCTGATGACGGTGGTCTCGGAGGTGCCACAGGTCTGGGCGAGTTCGGTGATGGTGGAGTTGGCGACCCCTTCGGGGTCGTCGATGACGCGTTGAGCGACTCGTCGCTCGGCGGGGGGCAGCGAGGGCAGCAGCGAGCGGACCCGCACCACGGTGCTCAGCGGCGTCGCGTCCTTGCGCGGCGCCTCGCCTCCTGCCGCTCCGGGCTCCCCCGCGCTCCCCGGCTCGGGGCCGATGGGTTTCCTCATGGAAGAAAGTTTCTTACTGGCTGGATGTCACGTCAACGGTAGAAAAGGCTACGGTCGCCCTGTGTTGACCCATTTGGCCGGTCCTTACGTGGTCGGCATAGACGCGGGTGGCACGAAGACCCGCTGTGTCGTGCTGACGCTCGGGGGCGCCCTGGCCGGTTCCGGCACCGGCCCCGGGGCCAACCCCAACTCCGGGGGCGACACCGCAGGGGCGCTGACCACGGCCCTGCGGGAGGCGCTCGGAGACCTCGACCGCACCCACATCCTCACCGGAGTGTTCGGCATCGCCGGAGCCGGCTCGGCCGGCCGGCCCGCCGCCGTCACCGCCGCGCGCCGCGCCTGGCAGGCCGTCGGGCTGCGCGGCTCGCCCGCCGTCGTGACCGACATCGCCGTGGCGTTCGCCGCCGGCACCACCGAGCCCAAGGGCATCGTGGTGTTCTCCGGCACGGGCGCCGGCGCCGCCGTCATCAGCGACGGGGCGATCGTGCAGCGCGCGGACGGCTACGGCTGGCTGGTGGGGGACGAGGGGTCGGCGGTCTGGCTCGGCAAGGAGGCGGTCCGGGCGGCGCTGGCCGCCTACGACGGCCGCGGCTCGCCGACGCTGCTGACCGACTCGGTCCCGCGGGCGCTGCTGGGCCCGACCGTGGTGGCCGAGATCGACTCCGCGCGGCGAAGACCCCGGCACCGGACGCTGGCGATGGCGGGGGCGTCCCCGCCGCCCGGGGGTCCGGGCGCGCCGGCGGCCGCCCTCGCCCAGGCGGCGGCGCTGTCCCCGACCGGGCTGACGCAGGGCGGCGCGGGCGGGACGAGCACCGCCGTGCTGATCGCCGAGGCTCCCTGTCCGCAGCCCGGCGGCGGCCCGGCCGGAACGCCCGGACCGCCCGGACCGGCCGTTCCGCCCGGACCGCCCGGCCCGACCGGGCCGCCCGGACGGCTGGGCGCGCCGCCGGGCCAGCACGGGCATCCGGAGCTGCCGGGCATGGCGCCGAACCCGCAGCTCGCCCAGGCCATCATCAAGGAGGTGTACGGCCGTCCTCCCGCGGCCCTGGGCAGGCTCGGCCCGGTGGTCGCCGCCGCGGCGGCCGCCGGAGACCCGGTGGCCCGGCGCATCACCGACGAGGCCGCGGAGTGGCTGCTCCGCGACGTCGACGCGGTGCGCCCCGCCCTGTCCGACCCCTGCGCGCCGGTCGTCATGCACGGCTCGGTCCTGCGCGAGGGACCCGTCGCCGACGCCGTCCGCACCGGGCTGCGCGACCGGTTCGCCGAGGCGCCGCCGGGCTGGCCCTGCGCCGGCTCGGCCATCCCCTGCCCGGCTGAACCGCCCGGCCGAGCGGGCGCCGCCGGTGGCCGACCCCGCCGGACGCCCCGCCGAGAGGCCGGAAAGGACGGCACCGCCGCCGTCCGGCTCGTCACGATGGACCCCACCGTATTTCCACTCCGCTTGCGGACACGGGGTCCATCGTGATTAAGCTGTGACCACGGTGGCACAAGATCCGCCGGTGCGGTGCCGTTGGCGCCGTGACCGGAGGGACCACCGGCCACAGATGTGGCTCATACCGATTCGGCTGCGTCCATCCGCAGCGTCGTCCGCGCAGGCTCCCCTGCCGCGCACATCTCGCGCGCCTTGGCGCGCCATGCCCGCCGCCGCGCGCCCTCGCGCGCGCCCGCGCCATGGCGCCCGCCGATGCCCGGACGACGGTCGACTCCGTATCCCACGTCGAACGAGGTCGCATGCTCCCCGCATCCGAGGGCCGCCGTATCCGTGCCGCCCGCGTCCGCCTGTCCCGCACCGTCCGCCGGCTGGTCCGCGCCGGCCAGAGCTCGCTGCGGCGCGGCTCCGGCGGACACCACCGGACCCGCCGCCGGGGCCCGGTCCGTCTCCGCCGGATCCTGCGCGGCTGGCGCTGGGCCCTGGCGTCGCTTCTCACGCTGGTGGTCCTGGCGGCCGCCATGGTGGTGATCGCCTACGTCCGCACGCCCGTCCCGACCCAGCCGCAGGACGGCGTCACCGACGAGGGCTCCACGGTCTACTACGCCGACGGCCGGACGCCGCTGGCCCGGCTGGGCGCCAACCGGCAGAGCGTCCGGCACGGCCAGATCCCCGACCGGCTGCGGTGGGCCGTGCTCGCGGCCGAGGACCGCGGCTTCTACCGCAACCAGGGCGTCTCGGTCTCCGGGACGTTCCGCGCGCTGCTGAAGGACGCGTCCGGCGGCGACGTGCAGGGCGGGTCGACGATCACCCAGCAGCTGGCCCGCAACTACTTCAAGGGGCTCAGCCGGGACCGGACGGCGGGCCGCAAGATCAAGGAGATCCTCGTGGCGCTGAAGCTGGACCGGCACCGCGCCAAGGACGAGATCCTCGACCTCTACCTGAACACCGTCTACTTCGGGCGGCAGACGTCCGGGGTGGAGGCCGCGGCGCGCGCCTACTTCGACAAGGACGTCTGGCAGCTGGACGTCGCCGAATGCGCGCTGCTCGCCGCGATGATCCAGCGCCCGGGGTACTTCCGGACGCAGGGCGGCGGCGACGCGGCGAAGGCGCTGCGGGCCCGCTGGACCTACGTGCTCAACGGCATGGTGTCGATGGGGAAGCTGAACCGGGCGGACGCGGACCGGCTGCGGTTCCCCCGCACGCGCGACGAGTGGCGCGGCGTCAGCCTGTCCGGCCAGGACGTCCTGGCGAGGCAGCGCGTCCTCGACGAACTGGAAAGCGCCGGCATCCCCGCGGACGCCGTCGTGAACGGGCGGCTGCGGATCTACACCGCGCTGGACCGGCGGTGGATGGCGTACGCGGAGCAGGCCATGCGGAAGGTGCGCGAACCGGAATGGCCGAAGGACGTGCGGACGGGCCTCGTCGCGGTCGACCCGGCGAGCGGCGCGGTCAAGGCGTTCTACGCGGGCGACCCGGGGCGCGGCCGGTACGACTCGGTGTTCGAGCCGGTGGCCCAGGCGGCTTCGACGTTCAAGCCGTACGTGCTCGCCGCCGCGCTGCGCCGCGGGTTCAGCGTCCGGACGAAGGTGCCGGGCAGGTCACCCCTGCGGTTCGCACCGGACGGCAGCGTGACGCCGATGACCGCGCCCGGCTACAAGGTCTCCAACGACGAAGAGATCGGCTCGCTCGGGACGGTCGACCTGGTGAAGGCGACGGCGCTGTCGGTCAACACCGGATTCGTTAAGGCCGCGCTGAAGACCGGGGTCGCGAACGTGGCGGAGACGGCGCGGCGGTTCGGCGTGCCGGAGTCGGCGCTGCGCCCGTACAAGGGGCAGGCGGGGCTCGCGCTCGGGATCGCGAACGTCTCGGCGGCCGTTCAGGCGGGCGGGTACGCGGCGTTCGCCAACGGCGGAACCGCGGTGACGCCGCACCTGGTCACCAAGGTCGTCGACGCGCACGGGAGGCGGGTGCCGCTGCCGTGGGACCGTCCGGGCCGCCGCGTGCTGACCGCCGAGCAGGCGGCGCAGGCGACGTACGCGATGCGCGCGGTCGTCACCGGCGGGACGGGGCGGCGCGCCGCACTCGCGGACCGCGACGTTGCGGGCAAGACGGGCACGTCGGACGGCAACCACGCGGCCTGGTTCGTCGGGTACGTCCCGCAGCTGTCGGCGTCGGTGATGATGACCCGGGCGGCCGCGGGCCCGCTGAAGGGGCTGCCCGGCCATCACGGGAAGGTCGCCGGGGAGAACCTGCCGTCACAGGTCTGGCACGCGTTCATGGCGGACGTCACGCGCGACATGCCTGCGGAGCCGTTCCCGGAGCCGGCATTCAGCGGAACCGCCGCCAACTGGGACGACACGGTCAAGAAGAACGACTCCGGCGGCTCGGGAGGCCGTCCGGAGGCCGGACGCGGGACGCCCTCGGCCGGTGCGTCGCCGGCGCCGTCCCGCGTACCGCGCGAAGACGGCACGTCAACCCCGCCCGCCGACGCGCGGGGCCGCGAGAAGTGGTGCGCGACGCCCGGCAACGAGGACGCGGCGCTCTGCGCCCAGCGGTGACCGGGCCGCGTCCCGCCCGGCGGCGCGGGTCGACAGGGCAGCGGCGTGGGTCGACAGGGCGGCGGCGAGCGGTTAACGTCGCGACGTCCGATGCGAGCAGACGACCACGTCGGGGGGCCTGGTCAGGTGCGTGCCATTGATGTCCGCGGATAGCCGTTCGCGATCGGCCGGTCCCGCCCGGCGGCGGCCCCGGCGGAGGGGCGCTGCGCCCGGACGGCCGCTGCTCGGACGGCTGCCGCTCGCGGTGGCGGTCGCGCTGGTGCTGCCGCTGGCCGGTTGCGGGGGCGGCGGCGACGACGGCGGGGCGGGCTCGTCCGCGCACTCCGGTTCACCTGGCACGTCCGGCTCGTCCGGAAGGAAGGCGCCCGTGACGAAGGCCCCGGACGCGTGGGTCCCCGGATACGTCGCGAAGATGAGCCTGCGGGAGAAGGTCGGCCAGCTGTTCGTGCCGACGTTCTCCAGCCGCGCGAGCGCGCTGGCGATCGTCCGCAAGTACCACGTCGGCGGGTTCATCTACTTCCCGGAGAACTTCAGCTCGCCCGCCGGGACCGCCGAGCAGTCGAACGCGCTGCAGAAGGCGTCCAAGGTGCCGCTGCTGCTCGGCGTGGACGAGGAGCAGGGCATCGTGTCGCGGACGCCGTTCATCACCCGCTTCCCCGGCAACATGGCGCTCGGCGCGACGCAGAGCACCGCCGACGCGCGCGCCGCCGCGCAGGTCACCGCCACCGAGCTGCGCGCGGTCGGGATCAACCTGGACTACGCGCCGGACGCCGACGTCAACGTCAATCCGCGCAACCCGGTGATCGGGCTGCGCTCGTTCGGCTCCGACCCCGCGCGGGTGTCGCCGCTGCTGTCCGCCGCGATCGCCGGCTACCAGGACACCGGGGTCGCCGCGACCGCCAAGCACTTCCCGGGGCACGGCGACACCGCGACCGACAGCCACACCGGCCTGCCGGTGATCACCCACTCGGCGGCGCAGTGGCGCAAGCTGGACGCGCCGCCGTTCCGGGCCGCGATCGACGCCGGCGTCGACATGATCATGACCGCGCACATCGTGGTGCCGGGGCTCGACAAGTCGGGCGATCCCTCCACGCTGTCGAAGACCGTGCTGACCGGGCTGCTGCGCGGCGAGCTCGGCTACAAGGGCGTGATCACCACGGACTCGCTGCAGATGGCGGGCGTCCGGGAGAAGTACGGCGACGCGGTCGTGCCCGTCCGGGCGGTCAACGCGGGCGCCGACCAGCTGCTGATGCCGCCGAGCCTGTCGAAGGCCTACAACGCGGTACTGAAGGCCGTCCAGTCCGGGAAGATCACGCAGAAGCGGCTGGACGAGTCCGTCACCCGCATCCTGGACCTCAAGCAGAAGCGCGGGCTGTTCAAGGCACCGCCCGCAGACCCGGCCAAGGCGTCCGCCCAGATCGGGACACCGCAGCAGAAGGCGACCGCCCAGCGGGTCGCCGAGCACTCCGTCACGCTCGTCCGCAACGAACACGGCCTGCTCCCGCTGAAGGGCAAGAAGGTGAGCATCACCGGCCCGGACAGCGTGGCGCTCGGCGCCGCGCTGCGCGAGCAGGGCGTCGCGACGGCCGCGCCGGGAGCCGCCGACGTCCACGTCCTGACCACGGTGAACGCCGGGACGGCCACCGCGGCGCGGGTCGGCGCGCTGGCGTCCAAGCCGGTCGTGGTCGCGGCGCTCGGCCGCCCCTACGACCTCGACCACGCCGCCGGCGCCGCCGCGACGCTCGCCACCTACTCCTCCGGATCGACCTCGGTCGCGGCGCTGGCGCGGGTGCTGTCCGGCGCGGTGAAGCCGGCGGGGAAGCTGCCCGTGCCGGCGGGCGGGCAACCCGTTGGTCACGGCTTGTCGTATTGATGGACGCGGGGACCCGCGAGCTGGGAAGATCGGCCCGCCTTCGCACCCCCGGGAGGTCCCCGTGCGCGTTCGTCCGCTCCTGTCCGCTCTGCCCCTGCTGCCCGCGCTGATCTTCGGTATCGGCGGCTGCGGCGGGAAGGACGAGGTGGGGCTGCCGCCGCTGACGCCCGAGCCGGGCGACTCGCGGCTCGCCGACCTGACCGCCCCGGAGAAGGACAGCTTCCCGGCGCGGCTGGTCCTCTACAAGTTCCTGCGCGGCGTCGCCGCCGGGAACGTCAAGGTGTGCGCGCTGCTGGCACCGGCCTACGACCGGGCGGCGTTCGGACGTCCGGGCGGCTGCCGGGCCGGGGGCCTCGCCGCCGCCCGCCGCACGCTGCGCCCCGCCGATCTGGCCGCGCTGCGCGGCGTGACCGTCCCGTCCTGTGAGGACGGTCCGGGCGAGGGCGAGTACACGGTCGCGTTCGGCGACCTGAAGTGGAAGGGCGACCCGGCGCGTCCCGGCGGAGTCCTGGCCGCGAAGTTCACGCTCCACAAGACCGGCGCCCGCTGGCTCATCGCCGCTTGACGGACGCTCGCGGCGGGCCGCCCACCCCGACGACCCACCGCGAGCGTGCTCAGATGCCCAGGTCCGCCAGGCCCGGGAGGTGGGAGCGGGCCGCCTCGCGGGCGCCCGCGGCCGAACGGGCGGCGCGGGCCGCTTCGGCGGCGCGGCGGCACTCGTCCAGCGTGTGCCGGGCGAGGGCGGCCCGGACGAGCGGGAGGGACGGGGCGCTCATCGACAGCGACGTCACGCCGAGCCCCACCAGGACGCAGGCGAGCGCCGGGTCGCCGGCGGCCTCGCCGCAGACCCCGCACGGGACGCCCGCGGCGGCCGCGGGGGCGACCAGGTCGAGCACGGCGGGCTGCCACGGGTCCTGCAGGTGCGCGAGGCCGCCGACCTGCCGGTCGGCCGCGCACGCGTACTGGGTGAGGTCGTTGGTGCCGATGCTGAAGAACTCGACCTCCGGCGCCAGGTCGCGGGCGCGCAGCGCGGCGGCCGGCACCTCGATCATGACGCCGGGATGCTCGATGCCGGCGTCCCGGCAGGCGCCGGCGAAGAACGCCGCCTCCGCCGCGTCCGTCACCATCGGGGCCATGACTTGCAGCTTCACGCTGAGGCCGTTGGCGGCACGGGCGAGGGCGGCGAGCTGTGCGGCCAGCACGTCGGGGTGCCGCCGCGCCATCCGCAGGCCGCGCTCGCCGAGCGCCGGGTTGGGCTCCTCACCGGGGGCCGGGAGGAACGCGAGGGGCTTGTCGGCGCCGGCGTCGAGCGTCCGGACGACCACGCGGCCCTCCGGGAACGCCTCCAGCACCTTGCGGTAGGCGTCCTCCTGCTCGTCGTCGGACGGCGGTACCGAACGGTCGAGGAAAAGGAACTCGGTGCGGTACAGGCCGACACCCTCGGCGCCGTTCGCCAGCGCGGCGTCGAGGTCCTTCGGGCCGCCGATGTTCGCGAGCAGCGGGACGGCGTGCCCGTCCTTCGTCGCACCCGGTCCCGACACCTCCGCGAGCGCGGAGTCGCGGGCGGCGCCGGCGGCCAGCGCGGCGGCGACCTCGGCGTCGGTCGGGTCGGTCCGGACGGTCCCGGCGGACCCGTCGACCAGCACGCGGGTGCCGTCGGCGAGGCCGGTCGCGCCCGGCAGCGCCACCACGGCCGGCACGCCCATCGTGCGGGCGAGGATCGCGGTGTGGCTGGTCGGGCCGCCCTCCTCGGTGACGAACGCGACGACCTGCGCCGGGTCGAGCACGGCGGTGTCGGCGGGCGCGAGGTCCCGCGCGACCAGCACGAACGGCTCGTCCGACTCCGGCACGCCCGGCATCGGCAGGTCGAGCAGGCGGGCGATCGCGCGGTCGCGGATGTCGTCGAGGTCGCTGACCCGGGCGGCCATGTACTCCCCCGCCCCGGCGAGCATCTCCCGGTACACCCCGAACGCCTCGAACACGGCGCGCGCCGCGCCCGTGCCCTCACCGATCTTGGCGGCGACGCCGTCGGCGAGGCCCGGGTCGCGGGCCATCAGCGCCTGCGCGTTCAGCACGTCCCGGCCGTCGGTGTTGCCGGCGGCCGCCGCGCGCGCGCCGCGCTCGTCCAGGTCGGCGGCGACGGCTTCGAGCGGGCCGAGCGCGCCGTCGCGCTCGGCCGCCGCGTCACCGCCGTGCCGGGAGCCGGCCTCCGGCTCCGGGATGTCGCCGGCGATGCGGCGCACCGGGCCGGCGCCCACCCCCGGGCTGACGCCCGCGCCGCCCAGGACCTCAGGCACCTTCCGGCTCCGGCGTGGACAGCAGCGCCTCCAGGCTGTCCAGCAGCTCGTCGGCGCCGTCGCCGTCGGCGGACAGCACGACCACCTCGCCGTGCCGGGCGTCCATCCCGAGCACCGCGAGGATGCTCTTGGCGTTGACGGGCGAGCCGCCGCGCTTGGCCACGGTCACGTCCATCGGGGCCTTGGCCGCGGTCTGGACGAACAGCGCGGCCGGCCGCGCGTGCAGCCCCACCCTGGACTCGATCTTGACGTTGCGCTCGCTCACGAACATCTCCCTACAGCCCGCCGCGCACCCGCAGCGCGGGGCCCGGCTCGACAATGACTTCCTTCAGGTCCGCGACCACATGGTCGGCTTCGGTGAGCGCCGCCACCGGCTGGGTGGTGGCGACGCCGACGCAGGTCATCCCGGCCGCCTTCACGGCCGCGACGCCCGCGGGCGCGTCCTCGAACCCGACCGCCTCCCCCGGCGGGACCTCCAGGTCGCGCGCGGCGGCCAGGTACCCCTCCGGGTGCGGCTTGCCGGTGACGACGTCGCCGGCGGTGACGACGATGTCCATCAGGTCGCGGACGCCCAGCGCGCCCAGCAGCCGCTCGGCGTACGGCCGCTGCCCGGACGTGACGACGGCCAGCGGCACGCCGGCGTCCGCCAGCGACCGCACCAGCTCGACGGCTCCGGCGACGGGCACGTCCTCCGGGATGCCGTCCGCCGTCTCGTAGGACACCGCCTGCTCGAACAGCTCCCCGGCGGTGCGGCCGGGGAACAGGTGCGCCAGGTCCTCCAGCACCTCGACGCCGCGGCGCCCCGCGAACGAGGCGATCAGCTCGTCGTCGTACGGCACGCCGTGCGCCTCGAACAGCCGCGACCACATCACGCGGTTGCGCGGCTCGGTGTCCATCAGGGTGCCGTCCAGATCGAACACGGCCGCGCGCAGGCCGATCAGCGCCATCCGGTCAGCTCCATGTGAACAGCTCGGCCCCCTTGACGACCTCGCCCGCCTCCACCACGTCCGACAGCGCGTCCGCGCCGGCGTCCAGCGCCACCACGGCGCAGATGGGCGAGCGGCCGCCGGCCTCGATGACCGCCGGGTCCCAGGCGACGACGCGCTGGCCGGCGGTGACCTGGTCGCCCTCGGCGACCAGCAGCTCGAAGCCCTGGCCCTTCAGCTTCACGGTGTCGATGCCGAGGTGCACGAGGACGCCGTGCTCCTCCTCGTCCACCACCACGTAGGCGTGCGGGTGCAGCTTGACGATCTTGCCGGTGACGGGGGCGATGGCGTGGCCGGGGCCGCGCTCGGGGTCGACGGCGGTGCCCGGGCCGACCATGGCCTGGGCGAACACCGGGTCCGGGACGCCGGCGAGGCCGACCACCCGGCCGGCCACCGGGGACAGTACTCGGGTCATGAGCGGGGGTTCCTTCGGGTCAGTCGAGGATGTCCTCGATGTCGCTGGCGATGGTGTCGGCCTCCGGGCCGACGACGACCTGCACGACGGTGCCGCTGCGCATGACGCCGAACGCGCCCGCCTTCTTCAGCGCCGCCTCGTCGACCCTGCCGCCGTCGGAGACCTCCGTGCGCAGCCGGGTGGCGCAGGGCTCGATGTCCACGATGTTGTCGGCGCCGCCCAGGGCGGCGACGATCGCCTCGGCCTTGTCCATGTCGTTCTCTTCTCTCGGTACGTCCGGTCAGTCCGTCTGGGTGACCTTGTTGAGGCCGCGCGGGACGTCGGGATCGATCCCGAGCCGGCGGGCCAGGTTCTCGACCATGATCTGGCCGGGCACGATGAGGCCGAGCGGCGCCACCCATTCGGGCAGGCCGGGGCCGGGCAGCGCGGCCGTGCAGGCCTTCGCCAGGCCGTCGCCGCCGCCGACGCCGAACGCCTTGGCGCCCGCGCTCTCCACGCGGCGGGCCAGCGCGACGGTGCCGGGCAGCGTCGGGCCGGAGTCGGCCGCGACCAGCAGCGCGGGGGTCTGCGCGTCGACCACGGCGATCGGGCCGTGCAGCAGGTCGGCATAGGACAGGCCCATGGCGTGCAGGTAGCACGCCTCCTTGATCTTCAGGGCGAGCTCCAGCGCGGTGCCGAACGCGATGCCGCGCCCGGACACCACCGTGCCGGGGACCTTCGCCAGCTCCTCGACGATCTCGGGCAGCGCGGGGGACGCCTCGGTCTCGGCGATCATCCGCGCCACCTCGTCGGGGACGCGGCGCAGGTCGTCGACGGCGACGTCGGCACCGAGGCCGAGGCCGAGCACCGACAGCGCGGCGAGCTGGGTGGTGTAGGTCTTGGTGGCCGGGACGGCGATCTCCTCGCCGGCGTCGGTGAGCAGCGCGACCTCGGCGGCCTCCGCCAGCGGCGACCCGGCGCCGTTGGTGACGGCGACGGTGCGGGCGCCGCAGTCCTTCGCCCAGTCGAGGGTCTCGACGATCTCCTCGGTCTTGCCGGACTGGCTGATCGCCACCGCCAGCACGCCGGACAGGTCGAGGCGCCGCTTGTAGGTCGTCGCGATGGACGGGGCCGCGAGGGTGGCCAGCCGCCCGGCGTGCGACTCCACCAGGTAGCGGCCGTACACGGCGGCGTTGTCGGAGGAGCCGCGCGCGATGAACAGCACCTGCCGCGTCTCCCGGGCCAGCGCCCCGACGTCGGGCGTGCGCGGCAGCAGCGCGTCGATCGTCCGGCGCAGCGCGTCCGGCTGCTCACCGATCTCGGCGCGCATCTGACTGGTCATGATCCCCCTCTGGAGAGTTCCTGCCCGTTGATCCAGGTCGTACGCGCCCGATGGTCCGGCCCGAGCCAGACGAGGTCGGCGGCGGCACCGGGCGCGATGCGGCCGAGGTCGTGGCGGCCGATCAGGTCGGCCGGGATGCGGGTCGCGGCGTCCACCGCCGCGGCCGGGTCGACGCCGAGGCCGATCGCGTTGCCGACCGCCTCGTCCAGCCGCAGGCCGGACCCGGCGATGGTGCCGTCGGCGCGCAGCGGCGGGCCCTGCTCGGGCATCGTGATCGGCTCGCCGCCTAGCTCGTAGGTGCCGGGCGGCATGCCGGCGGCGGACGCGGCGTCGGTGACGAGCACGACGCGTCCGGCCGCGGCGCGGAACACCAGCCGTGCGACCTCGGGCCCGACGTGGTGCAGGTCGAGGATCAGGCCGGGGTGCAGCCGGTCGTCGATGAGCGCCTGGACGGCCACGCCGGGTTCGCGGTGGTGGACGCCGCTCTGCGCGTTGAAGATGTGGGTGACCTTGCGGGCGCCGGCGTCGGCCGCGGCGGCGACCTGCGCGGCGGTCGCGTCGCTGTGCCCGACGCTGACCAGCACCCCGGCCACGGTGAGGCGGCGGATCGCCTCCAGCGCGCCGTTCCGCTCGGGCGCGAGGGTGACGAGTTCGACCAGCCCGGTCTCCAGCAGCGTCTCGACCGCTGCGGGCGTCGGGTCGGTGAGGTGCGCGGCGTTGTGCGCGCCCTTGCGCTTCTCGGAGAGGAACGGCCCCTCCAGGTGGACGCCGAGCACGCGCGTGCCGGACGGCAGCTTGGGCAGCAGGTCGCGGGTGCGGCGCAGCGCCTCGGCCTGCGTCTCGACGGGCGCGGTGATGAACGTGGGCAGGAACGAGGTCACGCCGGTCTCGGGCAGGCGCGTGACGACCTCGCGCCATCCGGCCTCGCCGGCGTCCACCATGTCGTGGCCGAAGAACCCGTTGACCTGGAGGTCGACCAGACCGGGGGCGAGCAGCCCGTCCGGGAGGTGCACGTCGGCGCCGGACGGCGCGCCCTCGCCGGCCGCGGTGATGGCACCGTCCTCGACGCGGACGTATCCCGGGGAGACGACGCGGGTAGGACCGTCCGCGGGGGTCATGATCACGCGCTCCGCGGTGATCAGCAGTGATGCCATGGGGGTGCACTCTCCGTGATGCGACCGGCCGCCGCCTGCGCGGCGTACTGGTCTAGTCCGGACTAGACCAGTACGCACCATACTCCACGAATCGGATGGAGCTAAAGATGTCGGCCGGAACTCATCCGGGATCGGCCCGCGACGCCTGGTCGGCGACCTTCGCGGTGCTGCAGCGGATCGGCCGCAGCCTCATGCTGCCGATCGCGGTGCTGCCCGCCGCCGGGATCCTGCTGCGGCTCGGCCAGCCCGACCTGCTCGGCGCGGACGGCCTCGGCTGGGACCGGATCGCCGAGGTGTTCGCCGCGGCCGGCGGCGCGCTGCTGGACAACCTCGCGATCCTGTTCGCGGTCGGCGTCGCCATCGGGTTCGCCAAGAAGTCCGACGGCTCCACCGCGCTCGCGGCGGTCGCCGCCTACCTCGTCTTCGACCGCGTCTCGAAGACGATGTTCGCGCACAGCTCGGCACTGAAGGACAGCGTCGTCCAGGCCGTCCGGCAGGAGGACGGCTCGCTCAAGGAGACGATCGGCTACGGGCTCATCAACCCGACGCAGGTCATCGGCGGCATCGCGGTCGGGCTCATGGTCGCACTGCTCTACCAGCGCTTCTACCGGATCAAGCTGCCGTCCTGGCTGGCGTTCTTCGGCGGCCGCCGGTTCGTCCCGATCGTCAGCGCCGCCGCGGCGCTCGTCCTCGGCGTCGTCGTGGGGTTCGTCTGGCCGACGCTCGGCGGCTGGATCAACGACTTCGGGGACTGGATCACCGGTGCGGGCGCGGTCGGCGCCGGCGTGTACGGAGTGGCCAACCGGCTGCTGCTGCCGTTCGGCCTGCACCACATCCTCAACTCGCTGATCTGGTTCGTGTTCGGGTCGTACCAGGGCCCGGACGGCGTCGTCCACGGCGAGATCAACCGGTACCTCGCGGGCGACCCGCACGCCGGGACGTTCCTGGCAGGGTTCTTCCCCGTGCTGATGTTCGGGCTGCCGGGCGCCGCCCTGGCGATCTGGCGGTGCGCCGAGCCGGACCGGCGCGCCGACGTCGGCGGCCTGATGGTCTCCGCGGCGCTGACCGCGTTCGTCTGCGGGGTGACCGAGCCGATCGAGTTCTCGTTCATGTTCGTCGCACCGCTGCTGTACGGGATCCACGTCGTGCTGACCGGGCTGTCGATGTACCTGCTCGCGGCGGCGCACGCGCAGCTCGGCTTCAGCTTCTCCGCCGGGCTGATCGACCTGCTGCTCAACGCGACCAAGAGCAACACCCGCCATCTGTGGTACGTGGTCGGGCTCGGCGTGGTCTACTTCTTCGTCTACTACCTGGTCTTCAGCTTCGTGATCAAGAAGTTCGGGCTGGCCACGCCGGGCCGCGAGCCGGCCGCGGAGGCCCCGCCCGAGAGCCGTCCGGACGCCCCGCCGGAGCGCGCCACATGACCCCTGACCTGCACGTTCACCTGATCTTGCGGCCGCCGGCACCTGACCCGGCCGTTACGGTTTCGTGCATTGACACGACTTTCTATGATGTGGTCTAGTCCGGCCTAGACCAGTACGAACACGTCGATTCACGCGTCACCCCACCACTCCCGTCAATCCCGTCGATACGGCCGCAGAGGCCATCGAGGACACCCCCAGTGACGACCATCGATCCGCACAGCCCCGTACCGAAGTACTTCCAGCTGCGCGCCATCCTGCTCGACCTCATCGAGAGCGCCGAACTGCCCGTCGACGCCCCGATCCCCTCGGAGCGCGAGCTGTGCGTGCGGTACGGGCTGTCCCGCATGACCGTCCGCCAGGGCGTCGACCATCTCGTGTCGGAGGGGCGGCTCTACCGCGTCCCGGGCAAGGGCACCTTCGTCGCCCGCCCCAAGATCGAGATGCCGCTGCGGCTCGTCTCGTTCACCGAGGACATGCTCGCCCGCGGGCTGCGCCCCGGCGCCGTCGACCTGGACCGCCGCACCGTCCCCGCGGACGCCCGGCTCGCCCGGGTCTTCGAGGTCGAGCCCGGCACCCGGATCCACGTCATCGAGCGGCTGCGCACCGCCGACGGCGAGCCCATGGCACTCGAACGCGCACATATCCTCGCCTCGCTCGCACCCGACCTGCTGGACCGCCGCCTCGCCGACCGCTCCCTGTACGGCGTGCTCGAAGCGGTGTACGGGCTGGTCTTCGACGCCGGCGACCAGACCATCGACGCCAGCCTGGCGGACACGGCCGACGCCCGGCACCTCCAGATCCCCAAGGGCAGCGCCGTGCTGCTCCTGCAGCGCCGCTCCTACACCGGAGGCGTCTGCGCGGAGCTGGGCGTGTCGACCTACCGGGCCGACCGCTACCAGATCCACACGGCACTCGGAAATCCCCCGCCGCACTCCTGACACACCCCCTGAGGAGGGACCTCCCGATGACTTCGACCACCGTGGACGCCGCGCCGCGGCGGGGGTCGCGCGCCCTCGCGGTGCTGCAGCGGATCGGCCGCAGCCTCATGCTGCCGATCGCCGTGCTGCCCGCCGCGGCCCTGCTGCTGCGCTTCGGCCAGCCGGACATGCTCGGCCAGGACGGCCTCGGCTGGATCCGCGTCGCCGAGGTCGTCGGCGGCGCCGGCCAGGCCCTGTTCGACAACCTCCCGCTGCTGTTCGCGGTCGGCGTCGCGATCGGCTTCGCCAAGAAGTCCGACGGCTCCACCGCGCTCGCGGCCGTGGTCGGGTACCTGGTCTTCGACCACGTCACCAAGATCATGTTCTCGCACAGCGACGACCTCAAGGGCTCGGTCGTCCAGATGGTCCACCAGGACGACGGCTCCCTCAAGGAGACGATCGAGTTCGGGTTGAAGAACCCGACGGACGTGCTCGGCGGCATCCTCATCGGCGTCGTCGCCGCGCTGCTCTACCAGCGCTTCCACCGGGTCAAGCTGCCCACCTACCTGGCGTTCTTCGGCGGCCGCCGGTTCGTCCCGATCGTCACCGCGCTCGCCGCGCTGGTGCTCGGCGTGCTGATCGGCTTCGTCTGGCCGGTGTTCGGCGGCTGGCTGACCGACTTCGGCGACTGGATCACCGGCGCGGGCGCGGCCGGCGCCGGCATCTACGGCGTCGTCAACCGGCTGCTGCTGCCCTTCGGCCTGCACCACATCCCGAACTCCCTCATCTGGTTCGTGTTCGGCTCCTACAACGGCCCGGACGGCGTCGTGCACGGCGAGATCAACCGGTACCTCGCCGGCGACCCGCACTCGGGCGGCTTCCTGGCCGGGTTCTTCCCCGTGCTGATGTTCGGCCTGCCCGGCGCGGCGCTCGCGATCTGGCGCGCCGCTCCCCCGCACCGCCGCTCCGCGGTCGGCGGCATCATGATCTCCGCCGCGCTGACCGCGTTCGTCACCGGCGTCACCGAGCCGATCGAGTTCGCGTTCATGTTCGTCGCGCCCGTCCTGTACGGCGTGCACGTCGTCCTCACCGGCATCTCGATGGCCGTGCTCAACGCCGCCGGCGCCCAGCTCGGCTTCGGCTTCTCGGCGGGCGGCATCGACATGCTGCTGAACGCCTCGAAGGACAACACCAAGGGCCTGGCGCTCATCATCGGCATGGGGATCCTCTACTTCTTCATCTACTACTTCCTCTTCAAGTTCCTGATCGTGAAGTTCGACTTCGCGACCCCGGGCCGGGAACCGGAGGACGTGGAGTCGGTCGCCGCCGACCCGGGCTCCAACCCGGAGCTGGCCGGCGGGGAGAAGAAGTCCCGCCGCCGCAAGCCGGCCGCCGAACCCGCCGACTCGCCCACCAAAACCTGACCTGACCTTCCCTCACCCCGCACACGGCGGGGGGGCGCCCCCCCCCCCCCCCCCCCCCCCCCCCCGTCCGCTTTCCCAGCACCCGCCCCACGCTGAAAGACGCCTGGCTCGGTGGAAAGTGGCCGCACGTGGCCAGGAATGTATTTATTCGCGGCCTCACGACTCCTGTTCAAAAACGAGTCGGGAGGTTCCCATGGGTCGACGGCCGGTCAAGCGCTCCGCAGTCCGCATCGTCCGGTATCGCGCCGTGCCATCGCAGCGGACGGACGGTGCGCTGGCGCTCAACCCCGTCAAGGCCGCGGCGTTCCAGGCGCCCGCCCGACAGGCCGCGGCCCCGCCGTCCGCAGGGCACAGGTCGGCGGCGCCGCCGGGTGGCGCCGGGCCTCAGGACGCCGGCGCGCGGCGGGGCGCCGGCGGGATCCGGAGCGGGGCGTCGCCCGGAAGGCTGCGGGTCGTGCGGCCCGGCGACGGGGTGGACGGGGAGGTCCGGGCCGTCGCGGACGCGACGCTGCGGATCGTCGTCGAGGTGCTGGCCGGGACGCGCCCGCCGCACCAGCTGTCCCTGGTCGCGGCGCCGGCGGTGTGCCGCGGCCTGGCCCCGCATCGCCGGACCGTTCCGGGCGGGCGACGGATCGTCCCGCCGCAGGTGCTGTCCAGCCGTGTCCAGCGGCCCTCGCCCGCCATCGCGGAGGCGTCCGCCGTCGTGCTCCTGGCGGGACGCGCCCACGCCGTCGCCCTCCGCCTGGAACACAGGCGCGGACGATGGCGCTGCACGGCGGTGGAGACCACCGCCCCCTGACACGCGCCCCGAAAACGGCGCGAGGCGGCCCCCCGGAAGCCGGGAGGCCGCCTCGCGGCCGCGGTGACCTACTTCTTGTTGCGCGGGTCGCCGTGGCAGCGCTTGAACTTCTTGCCGGAACCGCAGGGGCACGGGTCGTTGCGGGACACGCCCTCGTACTCGTCCTCCGACTCCTCGCTGTGGTGCTCCACGCCGCCCTCGCCGTCGACGGTCGGGGCCGAGTAGTCCAGCTTCTTCGGACGCTTCGGCTCGTCGAGGCCCTTGGCGTGGATGACCGGCTCCTCCTCGGTCTCCGGCGGCACGTCGTCCACCGGCTCCGCCTCCTCCTCGCCGGAGGGGGCGGACTTGGCGACCGACACCGGCTTCGCGCCGACCTGCGGGGCCTCCGGCTGCTCCTCCACCTCGACCTCGAGGTTGAACAGGTAGCCGACCGACTCCTCCTTGATGCCGTCGAGCATCGCGTTGAACATGTCGTAGCCCTCGCGCTGGTACTCGACCAGCGGGTCGCGCTGCGCCATGGCCCGCAGGCCGATGCCCTCCTGGAGGTAGTCCATCTCGTAGAGGTGCTCGCGCCACTTGCGGTCCAGCACCGACAGGACGACCCGGCGCTCCAGCTCCCGCATCACCTCGGAGCCGAGCTCCTCCTCGCGCTTGTCGTAGGCCGCCTGCGCGTCGTCGCGGATCTTCTCGGCGAGGGTCTCGGCGTCCAGGCCGGAGATGTCGCCGCCCGCCTCGTCCTCGACCAGCTGGTCGACGGTGAGGCCGATCGGGTACAGCTGCTGGAACGCCTTCCACAGCTTCTCGAGGTCCCAGTCCTCGGCGAAGCCCTCGTTGGTCGCGCCCGCGACGTAGCCCGCGACGACCTCGTCGAGCATCCGGCGGACCTGCTCGTGCAGGTCCGCGCCCTCCAGCACCTTGCGGCGCTCGGCGTAGATGACCTTGCGCTGCCGGTTGAGCACCTCGTCGTACTTCAGGACGTTCTTGCGCATCTCGAAGTTCTGCTGCTCGACCTGGCTCTGCGCCGACCGGATCGCGTTCGAGACGATCTTGGATTCGATCGGCACGTCGTCCGGGATGTTCAGCCGGGTCATGATCGCCTCGACGCGGGCCGAGTTGAACAGCCGCATGAGGTCGTCCTCCAGCGACAGGTAGAACCGGGACTCGCCCGGGTCGCCCTGCCGGCCGGACCGGCCGCGCAGCTGGTTGTCGATGCGCCGCGACTCGTGCCGCTCGGTGGCCAGCACGTACAGGCCGCCGGCGTCGACGACCTCCTCGTGCTCGCCCTTCACGGCCTCCTTGGCCTTGTCCAGCGCCTCCGGCCAGGCCGCCTCGTACTCCTCCGGCGTCTCCAGCGGCGACAGCCCGCGCTGGTGCAGCTCGAGGTCGGCGCGGAAGTCGGGGTTGCCGCCCAGCATGATGTCGGTGCCGCGGCCCGCCATGTTCGTCGCGACGGTGACGCCGCCCTTGCGGCCCGCCTCCGCGACGATCGTCGACTCCTGCTCGTGGTGCTTGGCGTTCAGCACCTGGTGCGGGATGCCGCGCCGCTTGAGCATCTTGCTCAGCTTCTCGGACTTCTCCACCGACGTCGTGCCGACCAGGACCGGCTGGCCCTTCTCGTGCCGCTCGGCGATGTCGTCGACCACGGCCTCGAACTTGGCCTGCTCGGTCTTGTAGACGACGTCCGCCACGTCGTCGCGGATCATCGGCTTGTTCGTCGGGATCGGCACCACGCCGATCTTGTAGGTCTTGTTGAACTCCGCCGCCTCGGTCTCGGCGGTGCCGGTCATGCCGGACAGCTTGCCGTAGAGGCGGAAGTAGTTCTGCAGGGTGATCGTGGCGAGCGTCTGGTTCTCGTCCTTGATCGCCACGGCCTCTTTGGCCTCGATGGCCTGGTGCATGCCCTCGTTGTAGCGGCGGCCGTGCAGGATGCGGCCGGTGAACTCGTCGACGATCAGGACCTCGCCGTTCATCACGACGTAGTCCTTGTCGCGCTTGTACAGCTCCTTGGCCTTCAGCGCGTTGTTGAGGAAGCTCACCAGCGGCGTGTTCACCGAGTCGTAGAGGTTGTCGATGCCGAGGTAGTCCTCGACCTTCTCCACGCCGGACTCGGTGATGCCGACCGTGCGCTTCTTCTCGTTGACCTCGTAGTCGCCGGGGCCGTACTCGTCGACCTGCCCGGCGGTGCTGACGAGCTCCGCCCGCTTCAGCCGCGGGACGATCTTGGCGAACTCCGAGTACCACTTGGAGTTCTGCTCGGCCGGCCCGGAGATGATCAGCGGGGTGCGGGCCTCGTCGATCAGGATCGAGTCGACCTCGTCCACGATCGCGTAGTTGTGCCCGCGCTGGACGCACTCCTCCAGGCTCCACGCCATGTTGTCGCGCAGGTAGTCGAACCCGAACTCGTTGTTCGTCCCGTAGGTGATGTCGGCGTTGTAGGCCACACGGCGCTCGTCCGGGGTCATCTGCGGGAGGATGACGCCGACCTCGAGGCCGAGGAACTGGTGGACGCGGCCCATCCACTCGGCGTCGCGCTTGGCCAGGTAGTCGTTCACCGTGACCACGTGCACGCCCTCGCCGGACAGCGCGTTCAGGTACGCCGGGAGCACACAGGTCAGGGTCTTGCCCTCACCCGTCTTCATCTCCGCGATGTTGCCCAGGTGCAGCGCCGCCCCGCCCATGAGCTGGACGTCGTAGTGCCGCTGCCCGAGGACCCGCTTGGCGGCCTCCCGGGCGGTCGCGAACGCCTCGGGGAGCAGGTCGTCGAGGGACTCCCCCTCGGCGATGCGCTCGCGGTACTTGTCGGTCAGCTCACGCAACTCGGCGTCGGTCATGTCGACGAAGTCTTCTTCGATCGAGTTGACCTGATCCGCGAGCTTCTTGAGCTTGCGCAGAATTTTTCCCTCGCCCGCACGAAGGATCTTGTCGATGACTGGCGGCACTCTCGAAGGCTCCTTGCAGATCGTGGTTCACCGCTCCTGGCGGCACGCACACCACTCGTACGATGCCCATCGTAGGCGAGACCCAGAATGGTCTAGGTCACTCCGCAGCGCAATCCACGGCCCGGCCCGTTTGACGGACGGGGCCGGGGAGAAGATCTCATGCACCATCGGAGGGGAGGCGCCATGTCCGAACAGTC
Source organism: Actinomadura napierensis (assembly GCF_039529375.1). Taxonomy (NCBI): domain Bacteria; kingdom Bacillati; phylum Actinomycetota; class Actinomycetes; order Streptosporangiales; family Thermomonosporaceae; genus Actinomadura; species Actinomadura napierensis. The sequence goes on along the minus strand of NZ_BAAAMR010000027.1, from coordinate 4,195 downwards.
GCAGTCCGCAGAGTCGCACGGGTCCCACGCCGGCCGGCCGGGTTCCTGGGTCGCCGTCACGATCATCTTCATCGGCTTCCTGGTGGGCGGTGTCGCGCTCTGCAACGGCCCCATGTGGATCATGTTCTGGGTCGGCGTCGGGATCGTCGTCCTCGGGCTGCTGGCCAGCTGGGTCGTCCACCTGTTCTCCGACGTGGTGCTGGACGCCCCGCGGGTGATCCCGGAGATCGTCGACTACACCCTGTTCGGCTCGCGCTCGGCCAAGCGCCGCGGCGGCGAGTCCGGCGAGATCCTCGACCGCCCCACCGCGACCGACCCCCAGCAGACCCCGCACGGCTGACCGCCCCCGCCCGGGGCCCGCGGCCCGAGCGGCCCGGCCCCGGCCGGGCGCCCCGCCGGCGGACGCGGCTCAACTGCGAGAACGCGCCCGGCTCCCCGCGAGCCGGGCGCGTTCTCGCGTCCACCCCGCAAATCGTGGGTCAGGTGGGGTCGGTTTTGAGGGCGGTGTCGATTTTCAGGGCGGCGTCGACGAGGGTGCGGTCCACGTCGTCGGGGACGATCCGCTCCACGCGGACGTCCGTGCAACCGACCCATGCCGCGGCTCGCCACAGCGCGGTGCCCAGCGCGGCGGCGGACGCCTCGGTCCGGGCGGCGGTCCGGGTCGCCCAGGGTTCGAATGTCACCTGGCGGGCGATGAGGGTCCGGCCCTCGCGCGCCGGGTCGACCCGGCCCAGCAGCCGCCCGCCGGACAGCAGCGGCATCGCGAAGTACCCGTGGACACGCTTGGCTTTCGGGACGTACGCCTCCAGCCGGTGGTCGAACCCGAAGACCCGCGACGCGCGGGCCCGGTCCCACACCAGCGAGTCGAACGGCGACAGCAGCGTGGTCGCGTGCCGTCCCCGCGGCGGGGCGGCGAGCGCCTCCGGGTCGGCCCACGCCCGCTGCGTCCAGCCGGCCACCCGCACGGGCACGAGCCCAGCCGCCTCGACGACGCCGGCCACCTGGTCCTGCTTGAGGCGGTAGTAGTCCGCGAGGTCTCCGCGCGTCGCGACGCCGAGCGCCCGCCCGGCCCGCGCGACGAGGGCCGTGAGGCAGGACTCGTCGTCGGGGTCCTGCGCGAGCAGCTCCGCCGGGACGGCCCGCTCCGCCAGGTCGTAGACGCGCCGCCAGCCCACCCGCTCGACGCAGACGACCTCGCCGACGTCCAGCAGCCACTCGATGCCGATCTTGTGCTCGCTCCAGTCCCACCACTCGGCGCTCGCCTTCGCCCCGCCGAGCTCCTTGGTGGTCAGCGGGCCGTCGGCGCGCAGCCGGGCGCGGACCTCCTCGCACACGCCCTCGGGGACCTTGTGCCAGCGCCAGCCCCGCCGCAGGTAGGCGCGGCGGCGGAACGCGAACAGCGGCCAGTCGCGCATCGGCAGCACCGACGCGGCGTGCGCCCAGTACTCGAAGGCGCCGGGCGAGCCGTTCCCCCAGTAGGCGGCCTCGATCGCGCTCCGCTCGACCGGGCCCAGCCGCGCGTACGGCACCAGCTCGTGGGAGCGCGCCAGCACCGAGATGGTGTCCAGCTGGACGGCGCCCAGCCGTTCCAGCATGCCCGTGACTCCGCCCCTCGGCCGCGCGCCCAGGAACCCCTGGGCGCGCAGTTGGAGCCGCCGTGCCTCGTCCGCGCTGAGCTCTGCCTCGACCACGCCCGCGATGCTAGGGCACAACACCGACAAAACCACATTGCCGGTAACCGCGCGCCCGCGGGTCAGGTGATCTCGAGGAGCTTCTCGCGGACGGCGTAGACGACGGCCTCCATGCGCGAATGGAGCTGGAGCTTCTCCAGGATGTTGCGGACGTGGTTCTTCACCGTGTTCTCGGAGATGAACAGCTCGCGTGCGATCTCCCGGTTGCCGAGGCCCCGGGCGACGAGCCGCAGCACCTCCATCTCCCGTTCGGTGAGGCGGGGCGCGGGGACCTGCTGGGTGCGCTCCTCGCTGCGCTTGGCCAGCGACGCGAACTCGGTGATCAGCTTGGACGCCATGGACGGGCTGATCAGCGACTGCCCGCCGTGCACGGCGCGGACCGCCTGCGGGACCTCGTCGATCGAGATCTCCTTGAGCAGGTAGCCGCTCGCCCCGGCCTTGATGGCCTCGAAGAGGTCCTCCTCCTCGTCGCTGATCGTGAGCATGACGATCTTGGCGCTGGGCGCCGCGTCCTTGATCGCCGTGCACGCCTCGATGCCGCTGCGGCGGGGCATCCGGATGTCCATCAGCACCACGTCGGGCAGCAGGTCGCCGGCCATCTCGACGGCCTCGTGGCCGTCACCGCCCTCGCCGATGACCTCGATGTCGTCCTCGGCCTGCAGCACCATCTCCAGGCCTCTGCGGAACAGCGCGTGGTCGTCGACGATGAGCACGCGGATCGGGTCGGCCGCATCGCCCGGCCGCGCGGCCCGCCGCTCGGCGGGGGTGGCGGCGGCGCCGCCCTGCCGGGGCACCGTCACGGCTTCGCGAGCCTCGGGATTCTCGCTCACCTGAGTCGCGGCGTGGAGCAGACGCCGCTCCCCCCCTTCACTGTCAGTGATCTGAAACTACCGGAGGGTCGGGGCCGCCCCGGCGCGATCCCGGCCGCGACGACGCCCCTCAGCCCCTACGTTACGGGGTCTTCCGCCGTTTTCCGCGTCTCGCGGGGCCGACGTCCGCCGACAAAATCCGAGAACGCCGGCCGGCCCGGACGTCCCCGTCACGGGACGGCGCCCGTCGGGCCGGCCGGCGCCGCGTCGATTCCGGTGCCGTTCCTCACTCCTCGACGAGCCTGATCACTCCGTAGTCCCAGCCCCTTCTGCGGTAGACGACCGAGGGATGCCCGGTGGCCTTGTCGCGGTACAGGAAGAAGTCGTGCCCCACGAGCTCCATCTCGAGCAGCGCCTGCTCGATGCCCATCGGCTCGGCCTTGTGGAACTTCTCGCGGACGACGACGGGCCCGTCGCCCTCCATCGGGATGGGGATGATGCTCTCGTCCACCGGCGCGTACACGGCGGCGGTCTCCTCCTCGGCGACCGCCGTGGCCGTGCGCTCCGCCGCACGGGACGTGCTCGCCGGCACCGCCGGAGGCACCGGTTCGGGGAGCGGTTCCATCGTGGCGAGCTTCGGGCGGCCCTTGCCGCCGTGCGCCTTGCGGCGTCCGCCGTCGCGGCGCAGCCGCGACTCCAGCTTGTCGAGCGCCAGGTCGAGGGCTCCGTAGCGGTCGTCGGCGGCGGCCTCGGCCCGGATCACCGGGCCGCGGGAGCGGATCGTGAGCTCCACTCGTTCGCGCTGGTCGGCGAGCCGCGGGTTGCGTTCCTCGGACACCTCCACATCCACGCGGATGACCTTCTGGTCGAGCCGCTCGATCTTGGCCAGTTTGCTGTCGACGTGCCGACGGAACCTGTCGTTGACCTCGGTGTGCCGGCCCCTCACGATGATGTCCACGCGGGACCCCCCTTCTCCCGGTTGCGATTCACGCCCGGTACGGGACCCCTGATGGCCCCGTACGGGCACCACAGCACGGTGGGTCGCACCCGCCCGGCCGACCTGGTCTTCGTCCCCACATCCGCCTGCTGAGGGGCTCGCGGCGCTCTCGCCACTACTGCCCTTCTCCCGGTTCGAAGGATGTCGGATCCCTCGACGGGGCAGGACTTACCTCTAAGGCGCACCGTGATCGGTCGACGAGAAGTCGCCTTACGTGGGCCGTTTCGCCTGCGCCTGGCATCGGCTAGCCGGATCGACTGCCGTGCTCCTGACGAGCACTGCGATCCGACGCAACCACGGACCCGGGCGGGTGCCATGTCAGGAACGCTAACCCCTTACGCCACGAATGTCAGGGGGGTGCGGCGAGGAAAAACTCACGGACCGTCATCGAGAGCCGCCGCAGCGGTGTCGCCGGCCGGGTCCGAGCCGCGGCCCGGACACCGCGAAGGCCCCTGGCACCGGGCGGTTCGGGCCGCCGCCGCGCGCAGGTCAGGCCCGGACGCCCGGCCGGGTGAGTTGGGAAAATCTCTACCCGGCCCATGGGGGGATGTGACCGGAATTACCCGGTATGTCGTCGGACGGGCCCGTCCTCGGCCTCCGCACCGGCTACGCATGGTAGCTACCTGCCTTTCTGGATCATCGACGTGAAGAAAGTCACCGTGCGCGGCGCAGCGGCGTGGCCGCCACGGTCGCCTCGT
>NZ_BAAAMR010000026.1:0-99196 GCF_039529375.1 Actinomadura napierensis | reverse complement strand
GCCCTCGGCGGGGGCGGGGACGCGGGCGTGCGCGCCGCGCGCGGCCCGGGCGGGACGCGCCCGCCTGCGCCGGCCGGCGGCGTGCATCCAGCGCGGCAGGTGGCGGTCGAGGAAGCCGAACGCGGTGTCGCGGTCGCGCAGGTGGACGAGCAGCAGCCCGCCGGGCTTGAGCGCGGCGACGAACCGGTCGAGGACGAGTTCGGCGTGCGGGATCCGCTCGACCAGGTAGCTCGCGTGGACGATGTCGTAGGCGCGCGGCGGCATCGGGACCGTGCGCAGGTCGCCGAGGTGCCACTCGTCGAGGTCGGGCCGCTCGCAGGTGTGCGCGCGCAGCTCCGGGGACTCCAGGTCGACCCCCGTCACCAGGCGGTCGCGGCCGCCGAGGTCCAGTCCGGTGCCCCAGCCGCAGCCCGCTTCCAGGATGTGGATCCGCTGCAGGGGCTTCTCCAGTGCGTACTGCCTCGCGCGTTCTGAGAAGAGATCGCCGTCGTTGACCGGCGGCGTACGCAGATCGGTCACAATCTCGCAGCGTAATCGCCCGACTGCGCTCTGTCCGCTATTTGCCCATTCTTGGTAACCGCCGTGTCGCCCTCCGCGAACCGCCCCGTCCGGCGCCCGGCCGGCGGCCGTCCCGCGCCCCGCCTGCGGTATCGCCAGCGCGAGGGCCGCCGGGGGGCGCGTAGTCTGGTACGGGTACCGGATCCGCTTGCGGATTTCCGGTGCTTCGGGCTGCCCTGCCCCTCGGGGTGAATGCGAACTTACGGGCGAATATGACGCTTTCTGGACTTGTTGACCTTGCGTGCGCCGACCCTGAACTGGACCGCGCGCTGAAGCAGGCGGGCCTCGACACCGAGGTCGTCGCGCCCCCCGCCACCTGGCCGATCCTCGCCGCGGCGCTGAGCCGCGCGGTCGGTGCCGCCTCCGGCGGCCCCGGCGGGCGGCACGGCGTGGTGCTGGCGGTGACCGCGACCGGCCGCGAGGCCGAGGACCTCACCGCCGCGCTGACCAGCCTGATCGGCGCGGGCCGGGTGGCGCACTTCCCGGCGTGGGAGACGCTGCCGCACGAGAAGCTGTCGCCCCGCTCGGACACGGTCGGGCAGCGGCTAGCGGTGCTGCGCCGGCTCGTCCACCCGAACGAGGCCGACGCGCCCACCGAGGAGGAGGCGGGAGCGGACGTCGCCGGCAAGGGCGGCGCGCTGGACGTCGTCGTCACGCCGGTCCGGGCCGTCCTGCAGCCGATCGTGTCGGGCCTCGCCGACCTGGAGCCGGTGCGGCTGGTGTCCGGCGAGGACGCCGACATGGACGACACCGTCCGCCGCCTCGTGGACGCCGGGTACCACCGCGTCGACCTGGTCGAGAAGCGCGGCGAGCTGGCCGTGCGCGGCGGCATCCTGGACGTGTTCCCGCCCACCGAGGAGCACCCGCTCCGGGTGGAGTTCTGGGGCGACACCGTCGAGGAGATCCGCTACTTCAAGGCCGCCGACCAGCGGTCCCTTGAAGTGGCGCAGGACGGGCTGTGGGCGCCGCCCTGCCGCGAGCTGCCGCTGACCGAGAAGGTCCGCGAGCGCGCGAGGCTGCTGGCGCAGGAGCACCCGGCGCTGGAAGAGATCCTCGGCCGGATCGCCGACGGCGACACCGTCGAGGGCATGGAGGCGTTCTCGCCGGTCCTCGCCGAGAGCATGGAGCTGCTCACCGACCTGCTGCCGAAGGGCTCGGCGCTGCTGGTGTGCGAGCCGGAGCGGATCCGCACCCGCTCGGTCGAGCTGGTCCGCACCAGCCAGGAGTTCCTCGAGGCGAGCTGGGTGAACGCCGCCGCCGGCGGCGAGGCGCCCATCGACCTCGGCGCCGCCGCGTTCCGGTCGCTGGAGGAGGTGCGGCTGCACAGCACCGAGCTGGGCCTGCCGCGCTGGAGCGTCACCGCGCTGAACCCCGGCATGCGCGGCGGGGACGGCACCGGCGGGCCCGGCGGCCCGTCCCTCGTGGAGGAGCAGGACGAGGCGCCGGCCCTCGGCGTGCACGCGGCCGAGGCGTACCGCGGCGACACCACCCGGGTCGTCGGCGACGTCAAGGGCTGGATCGACGGCGGCTGGCGGGTCGTCATGGTCACCGCCGGGCACGGCCCGGCCGAGCGGCTCGTCCAGCTCGTCGGCGAGGAGGGCCTCGGCGCGCGGCTGACCGACCTGCCCGGGGCGCCCGAGCCGTCCGTCGTCAACGTCGCGACCGGGCTGCTGGAGAACGGCTTCGTCTGGGAGTCGGTCAAGCTGGTGGTGCTGACCGAGACGGACCTGTCCGGCCAGAAGTCCTCCACCAAGGACGTCCGCCGGATGCCGTCGCGGCGGCGCGGCGGCATCGACCCGCTCCAGCTCAAGACCGGCGACTACGTCGTCCACGAGCAGCACGGCGTCGGACGGTACGTGGAGATGGTCAGCCGGACGGTGCAGGGCGCCACCCGCGAGTACCTGATCCTGGAGTACGCCAAGAGCGACCGGCTGTTCGTCCCGACCGACCAGCTGGAGGAGCTGACCCGCTACGTCGGCGGGGAGGCGCCCAGCCTGCACCGGCTCGGCGGCGCCGACTGGCAGAAGGCCAAGTCCCGCGCCCGCAAGGCGGTCAAGCAGATCGCCGGGGAGCTGATCCGGCTGTACTCGGCGCGGATGGCGAGCCCCGGGCACGCGTTCGGCGCCGACACCCCGTGGCAGCGGGAGCTGGAGGACGCCTTCCCGTACGTGGAGACGCCCGACCAGCTCGCCGCCATCGACGAGGTCAAGGGCGACATGGAGAAGCCCGTCCCGATGGACCGGCTGATCTGCGGCGACGTCGGCTACGGCAAGACCGAGATCGCGGTGCGCGCGGCGTTCAAGGCCGTCCAGGACGGGATGCAGGTCGCGGTGCTGGTGCCGACGACGCTGCTCGTCCAGCAGCACCTGTCGACGTTCAGCGAGCGGTTCGGGGCGTTCCCCGTCGTGGTGAAGCCGATCAGCCGGTTCCAGACCGACGGGGAGATCGACGCGACGCTGCAGGGCCTCGCCGACGGCACCGTCGACGTGGTGGTCGGCACGCACCGCATCCTGTCGGCGCAGACGAAGTTCAAGAAGCTCGGCCTGGTGATCATCGACGAGGAGCAGCGGTTCGGCGTCGAGCACAAGGAGGAGCTGAAGCGGCTGCGCACGCAGGTCGACGTGCTGGCGATGTCGGCGACGCCGATCCCGCGGACGCTGGAGATGGGCCTCACCGGCATCCGGGAGATGTCCACGATCCTCACGCCGCCGGAGGAGCGGCACCCGGTGCTGACGTTCGTCGGCCCGTACGAGGAGAAGCAGATCGCCGCCGCGATCCGCCGCGAGCTGCTGCGCGAGGGCCAGGTGTTCTTCGTGCACAACCGGGTCCGGTCGATCGACAAGGTCGCGGCGAACCTCGCCCGGCTCGTCCCGGAGGCGCGGGTCGCGACCGCGCACGGCCAGATGAACGAGCACGAGCTCGAGAAGGTCATGGTCGACTTCTGGGAGAAGAACTACGACGTGCTCGTCGCGACGACGATCGTGGAGTCGGGGCTGGACGTCCCGAACGCCAACACGCTGATCGTCGACCGCGCCGACATGTACGGGCTGTCGCAGATGCACCAGCTGCGCGGGCGCGTCGGCCGCGGCCGGGAGCGCGCCTACGCCTACTTCCTGTACCAGCCGGAGCAGCCGCTGACCGAGACCGCGCACGAGCGGCTCGCGACGCTGGCGCAGCACACCGAGATCGGCGCCGGCATGTACGTCGCGATGAAGGACCTGGAGATCCGCGGCGCCGGCAACATCCTCGGCGCCGAGCAGTCCGGGCACGTCGCGGGCGTCGGGTTCGACCTGTACGTCCGGATGGTCGGCGAGGCCGTCCGGGACCTGAAGGAGGGCGGCGCCGCGCCGGAGGCCGTCGAGACCAAGGTCGAGCTGCCCGTCGACGCGCACCTGCCGCACGAGTACGTGCCGGGGGAGCGGCTGCGGCTGGACGCCTACCGGCGGATCGCGGCGATCACGTCCGAGGACGAGATCGGCGCCGTGCACGACGAGCTGAAGGACCGGTTCGGGCCGCTGCCCGTCCCGGTGCTGAACCTGCTGGAGGTCGCCCGGTTCCGGGCCAGGGCGCGCAGGGCCGGGCTGTCCGACGTGACCGTCCAGGGCAACCACATCAAGTTCATGCCGGCCCGGCTGCCCGAGTCCCGGCAGGTCCGGCTGCAGCGGCTCTATCCCAAGAGCATCCTGAAGCCCGCCACCGACACGCTGCTGGTGCCCGCGCCGAAGACGGCGCCGCTCGGCGGCCGCCCGCTGCGCGACCAGGAGCTGCTGAAGTGGGCGACCGACCTGGTCGAGGCGCTGTTCCTGGAGGCCTCGCCCGCGCCCGCCGGGCGGGGATAGGCTGCCCCGGACCCCAGTGATCGGGAACGCAGCGGTCCCGGCGGCGCTGGGCGACGTACGGCGACGAACGACGAGACGAGGATTCCGTGCCCGGTAAGTCCCTGAAGGTAGCGGTGACCGCCGTCGTGGCGGCCGGCGCGCTGGCCGGCTGCGGCGGCCAGACCCGCGTCGGCAGCGCCGCCCTCGTGGGCGGCGACCGCATCACCGTCACCTCCCTCGACCGGACCGTCCGGGACTGGCGCGGCCAGTTCAAGGACGACCCGATCGCGAACCAGATCCGGGCGAACGCCGGGGGGCTCGCGCCGGGCATCGGCGGCCAGGACTCCGAGACGGACATGCAGGGCGCGCTGAGCCTGCTGGTGAACTTCCGCGTCGCCGACCGGGTCGCCCGGCGGGCGGGGGTGTCGGTGCCGGACGGGCTCGCCGACCAGACCGCGGCGCTCATGGACCAGCGCGGCGGCGCCGCGTCGATCACCCTGGCCAGCGGGCTGCCGCGGTCGCGCACCCGCGACCTGGCGCGCTTCATCGCCACCCAGACCGTGGTGATGCAGAAGTTCGGCGCCGACCTGAACAACGCGCAGAGCCCGCTGACGCAGCGGGCCGCGCAGCAGTGGGGGCAGCTGTTCCAGCAGACCGCGGACGGCATGCACATCAAGATCAACCCGCGGTTCGGCCGGTACGACCCGACGAAGGTCGACATCGGCCCGGTCGCGTACGAGCTGTCCTCGGCCGAAACGGGTACCGCCGACACATGAGCCTGACCTTGCTCGCGACCACGCACCGGGTCGCGCCCGGCCTGCTGACCTGGAAGGCGTGGGACGTGCTCCGCTCGGCGGGGCGGGTGCTCGTCCGGCCCGGCCATCCGCTGCTGCCGTACCTGCGCGACGCCGGGGTCGCCGCCGAGGAGACGGCCGTCCCGGACCCGGCCGCGCTGGTCGCCGCCGCGCGGGACGGGGACGTGGTGTGGGTCGCGGCGCCGGAGGGCGACGAGGACCTGATGCGCGAGATCGGCGCCCTCGTCGTGAACGACCCGCTGGACGTCGAGGTGCTGCACGGCTCCTACGACCTGCCCGGAGCGCGGCTGCTCGACCTCGTCGCGGTGATGGACACGCTGCGCCGCGACTGCCCGTGGGACCGCAAGCAGACGCACGAGACCCTCGTCCCGTACCTGCTCGAGGAGGCCTACGAGGTCCTCGACACGATCGAGAACGGCGACTACGGCGCGCTGCGCGAGGAGCTCGGCGACGTGCTGATGCAGGTGGCGTTCCACGCGGTGGTGGCCGCCGAGCGCACCGACGAGACCGCGTTCACCGTCGACGACGTCGCCGCCGGGATCGTCGACAAGCTCGTCCGGCGGCATCCGCACGTGTTCGGGGACGTGTCGGTGTCCGGCGCCGACGAGGTCAACGCGAACTGGGAGCAGATCAAGGCGGCGGAGCGGGCGGAGAAGAGCGGCACGGAGGCCTCCGCGCTGGACGGCGTCGCGATGGGGCAGCCGTCGCTGTCGCTGGCCGCGCAGCTGCAGCGCCGCGCCGGCCGGATGGGCGCCCCGGACGATCTCGCGCCGGCCACCGGCCAGGACGCCGGCACCGGGAACGACCTGGGAATACGCCTATTCGCCCTGGTCCGGGAGGCCGCTGATCGCGGACTCGACGCCGAGGCGGAGTTGCGGGCCGTTTCCCGGGTATTCCGCGATCGTGTCAGAGCGTGGGAACGGCGGCGGCAGCGCGACTGATTCGGGGAAATCCGGGCGGAACATCGCCGATGGGGTGGTCCGGCCGGAGACGCACGTTTACAGTGAGCGCGTGCCGAACGGGGCCGAGGACGGCGGCGGGAACGGGAACCGGTCACCGGTGCGCCGTCGCCGCCGGGTGCTGACGGCGAACACGACCCCCGCCGAGAAGCTCCGCGCGCTGCGCGGCCTGGGCGTCCTCGGCGGGCTCGCCGGGCTCATCGTCGCGCTGATGGTGCTGCCGGCCGCCTGCACGGCCGGGGTCAACGCCCGCGACTCGGCCCGCTGGTTCGACGGCGTCCCCGCCGACCTCGACACCTCCGGCGTGCCGCAGCGGTCCCGGATCCTCGCCGCCGACGGCACCCCCGTCGCGACGTTCTTCTACCAGAACCGGGTGGACGTCCGGCTCGACGCGATCGCGCCGATGGTCCGCAAGGCGGTCGTGGCGATCGAGGACAGCCGCTTCTACGAGCACGGCGCCATCGACGCGCAGGGCACGCTGCGGGCCCTGGTCAGCGACCTCGGCAGCGGGGCGGTCACGCAGGGCGGGTCCGGCATCACCCAGCAGTACGTGAAGAACCTGCTGCTCACCCAGGCCGACTCGGTCGCCGAGCGGAGGGCCGCCAAGGAGATCTCCGCGGCCCGCAAGATCCGCGAGCTGCGGTACGCGGTGGCGGTGGAGAAGCGCTACTCCAAGGACGAGATCCTGCGGCGCTACCTCAACATCGCCTACTACGGCGCGGGCGCCTACGGCATCGAGGCGGCGTCGCGCCGCTACTTCTCCAAGCACGCCTCGCAGCTGAACCTCGCCGAGTCGGCGCTGCTCGCCGGGATCGTCCGGTACCCGTTCGCCTACGACCCGACCCGGCACCCGGAGGCGGCCCGCAAGCGGCGCGACACCGTCCTGCAGCGGATGGCCGACCTCGGCTACATCGACCAGACCACCGCGAGCGCGGCCGAGCGGCAGCCGATCAAGCTGCACGTCCAGGACGTCAAGAGCGGCTGCGTCACCAGCGAGGCGCCGTTCTTCTGCGACTACGTCCAGCGCGACATCCTCGCGAACCCGGTGTTCGGCAAGACGGCCGGCGACCGGGAGAAGCTGCTGAAGCGCGGCGGCCTCACCATCCGCACCACGCTGGACCGGAAGGCGCAGAAGGCCGCGCAGCGCGCCGTCGACGCGCACGTCCCGGCGAAGAACTCCGCGCACAAGGCCGCCGCGGAGGCGATGGTGGAACCCGGCACCGGCAGGATCAAGGCGATGGTCGTCGACCGCAGGCTCGGCTCCGACAAGGTGCGCGGCAAGACCTGGATCAACTTCGCCGCCGACGCCGACCACGGCTCCAGCATCGGCATGCAGGCCGGGTCGACGTTCAAGGTGTTCACGCTGGCCGCCGCCCTCGACGAGGGCCTGCCGTTCGGAACCCGGCTGATGGCGCCCAAGGAGTTCACGCCGGTCGGCTACCGCGACTGCAAGGGCAACCGGGTCGGCGATCCGGGCACCTCGCTGCACAACGCGGGCGACGGCGAGGGCGGCAAGCCGTTCAGCATCGTCACCGGCACCCAGCATTCGGTGAACACCTTCTTCCTCGCGCTGGAGAAGAAGGTCGGGCTGTGCCCGACCGTCAGGATGGCCGAGAAGCTCGGCATGAAGCAGGCCACCGGCAAGGCGCTGCAGCAGTACCCGTCGTTCACGCTCGGCATCAACCCGGTCTCGCCGGTCCGGCTGGCCGCCGCCTACGCCGCGTTCGGCGCGCGCGGGAAGTACTGCTCGCCGGTCGCGATCGCGCAGATCACCGACGCGTCCGGGCACCGCCTGAAGGTGCCGAGCGCGCACTGCGAGCAGGCCGTGGACAAGGAGACCGCCGACGCCGTCAACTACGTGCTGCGCGGCGTGCTCACCAAGGGCACCGCCGCCGGGCAGGGCATCGGCCGTCCCGCCGCCGGCAAGACCGGCACCGTCGACGACTTCTCCGCCGCCTGGTTCGCCGGCTACACCCCGGACCTGGCGTCCGCCGTCTGGGTCGGCGACCCGCGCGGCGGCTACAAGCACCCGATGAGCGACCTGTGCATGGACGGCCGCTGCTACGGCCCCGTCTACGGCGCGACGATCCCCGCGCCGATCTGGCACCAGAGCATGATCGGCGCGCTGGAGGGCACGGCCGAGTCGCCGTTCGTCCAGCCGTCCTCGCACTTCTTCAGCAAGGGCTCCGGCGAGGAGCGCGCCAAGCTGCCGGACGTGCGCGGGCTGAAGGTCGGGGACGCCGCCGCCAAGCTGCGCGCCGCCGGGTTCAAGGTGCGGATCGGCGCGCCGGTCAAGTCCGACTACCCGAAGGGGACGGTCGCCGACGTCTCCCCGTCGTCGCCCCGGCCCGGCGACACGATCACGCTGCGCCCCAGCGGCGGCAAGCAGAAGCACCGCGACGAGGCGGGCGGCCGGCGCCGCGGACTACCCGGCTGACCTGCGCACCTGTGTGATCGTCGGCCGCCGGGGTAGATCATCTGGCGGGGATCCCAGAACGCAGTCCATCGGGGGGACGTCATGCGAGCCATCGCCGTGTCCGAATACGGCGCCACACCGGCGCCCACGCACCTGCCGCGCCCGGAGCCCGGGCCCGGCGAGATCCTGATCAAGATGATCGCGGCGGGCCTCAACCCGGTCGACTGGAAGATCGCCGACGGGATGCTGAAGGACTCCGCCGAGGCCCGGTTCCCGCTGATCGTCGGCCAGGACGGCGCCGGCGTCGTCGAGGCCGCCGGCGAGGGTGTCACCCGGCTGCGGCACGGCGAGCAGGTGTACGGGATGTTCCGCGACGTCGAGCGCGGCATCGGCAGCTACGCCGAGTACGCGCTGGCCTCCGAGGACGGCCCGGTCGCCCGGATGCCCGAGGGCATGATCTACACGCAGGCCGCGGCGGTGCCGACCGCGTGCGCCACCGCCCTGGCGATGGTGGACGAGGCGAACCTCGACACCGGCCAGACCGTCCTCGTCGTCGGCGCCACCGGGGGCGTCGGGCAGGCGCTCGTCCAGCTCGCCGCCCGTACCGGCGCCAAGGTCATCGCCACCGCCCGCGACGACATGACCGGCACGATCCGCCGCCTCGGCGCCGCCGAGACCGTCGACCACTCCATGGGCGACCTCAACGATCAGGTGCTCCGCGTCCACAACGACGGCATCGACGCCGTCCTCGACGTGGTCAGCGACACCCAGGGCACCGAGCGCCTCGCGCAGCTCCTGCGTCCCGGTGGCGCCTACCTCAGCACCACCTGGGCGGTGAACCCCGACGCCATGCAGGCCCAGGGCCTGCGCGGCATCAACCACACCGGCGAACCGTCCGCCGACGTGCTGGACCGGCTCTCCGACCTGATCGACGCGAGCGAGCTGCGGGTGATGGTCGAGCGGGAGGTCCCCCTGGAGGCGGCGGGCGACGCGCTCGCCGACAACCGGGCCGGCGGCGCGCGCGGCAAGACCGTGATCAGGATCTAGGTGATCGCGGCGGCCGAGCGGGCATGCAGGCACTGCCGAACCCCGACAAGGAGGGCCCCATGAACGACGACGACGAGAAGCGCGCCCGGCTCCGCGACCTGGACGCGAACATCTCCCGGCTCCGCGCCGAGCTGCCCCCGCCGAACGGCGACGCCGCCGACTTCGTCGACGCCGGCCAGAACCTCGCCGCCCGCGAGGAGCTCGCGGGCCAGATCGAGTCCCTGGAGAACGAGCGGCAGCAGCTCCGCGACCAGCTCGGGATGACCTGACCCGCGGGAACAAACGGCCCCGCCGCCCGGTTTCGAGTTGCGTCGAGCAACCCGGAAGGGGGCCCCATGACCACCTACGAGGACTTCCAGCGCGCCACCCTGTTCTTCGACGCCAAGGACTATGCGGGCGCCGCACGCCTGCTCGCCCCCATCGCCGCCGAGAACCCGGGCAACCGCGCCGTGCTGGAACTGCTGGCCCGCGCCTACTTCCACAGCGCCCAGCTCGGCCGCGCGGAGGCGGCCTTCCGCCGCCTGGTCGACCTCGACCCCTGCAACGGCTGGGCCCACGAGGCCTTGGCCCGCACCCTCGAACGCCGCAGCCGCCACGACGAGGCCCGCACCTACCGCAACATGGCCCAGGCCATGGGAGTGAACCCGGCCGACAAGGTCGACGTCTCCCTGACCGCCGCCAACCTCGCCTGACCCCGCCCGACCGGCTCACGGGCGAGCACGCGGAGCGAGTGCAGCGAGCGCAGCGGGCTCGCCCGCCGGTTGACGGGCTGTTTCGCGCGGAGCGCCAGCGGAGCGGGAAACAGCTCGTCAACCGTGACGGGGGTTCCAGGGGGTCGTCCCCCTGGGCCAAAACAGCCCGTCAACCGTGACGGGGGGTTCCAGGGGGGTCGCCCTCCCTGGGCAAACGCAGTACGAAGCGGGCGCCCTCCTCGTCCGTCTGCCGGTCGGCGAGGACGAGGGAGCCGCCGTGGGCGGCGGCGATGTCGCGGGAGATGGCGAGGCCGAGGCCGGTGCCGCCGGCGTCGCGGTGCCGGCCCTCGTTGAGGCGGGTGAAGCGCTCGAAGACGCGTTCGCGGTCCTCGGGGTCGATGCCGCGGCCGTCGTCGATCACCTCGACCACAGCGGTGGCGGGCTCCTCGGTGCACACGATCACGGTGACGGCGGATCCGGCGTGCCGGTCGGCGTTGTCGATCAGGTTGGTGAGCAGCCGGGACAGCTCGGAGCGCCCGCCGGACACCGTCACCGGGCCCTCCGAGAGCACGGTGACGCGGGCGCGGCGGGGGCGGCGGAGCACCTCCTCGTCCGCCAGCTCGGTCAGGTCCACGGTCTCGCGCGGGAAGTTGCGGTCGGCCTCCAGCCGGGCGAGCGCGAGCAGGTCGTCCACCACGGCGCCGACGCGGTCGGTGTTGCTGAGCAGGGCGCGCAGCGTGTCGGGCAGGTCGGTGGCGTCCGGGTCGGCGAGCGCCAGCTCCAGCTCCATCCGCAGGCCGGCGAGGGGGCTGCGCAGCTCGTGGGAGACGTCCACGACGAACGCGCGCTGCCGCGCCACCGCCTCCTCCAGCCGGTCGAGGGTGGCGTTGATGCTGTCGGCGAGCACCGCGATCTCGTCGCGTCGGTGCGGCACCGGGACGCGGCGCTGGATGTCGGTCGCGGTGATCTCGTCCAGCTCCCGGCGGATCGCCTCCACTGAGCGCAGCGTCTGGCCCGCCGACAGCCACGTCCCATAGCCGACGAGCCCGGTGACCGCGGGGATGGCGAGCGCCAGCAGCGCCGCGAGCAGCGGACGCGGGAACAGGCCCGGCTCGGGCGCGAGGGTGAAGACGAAGTCCTGGCCCGGCCCCGGCAGCCCCACCCGGTACTCCACGATCTGGAAGCACGGGCCGCCGGGCGCGTCGACGGCGCAGCTGGTGCCGTCCCGCCGGTCGTCGCCCGGCGGGGGCCGCGGGAAGGCCAGCGGGGGCCGGCCCTCCATGGCGGGACTGGCCGCGATGACGCGGTGCCGGTCGTTCACCACCTGGGCGAGCGTGTTGTCGGTGGCCGTGTAGACGTGCGGCGCCGGCAGCGCGTTCGCGTGGATCAGCGTCGCGATGCGGCGGCCCTCGCGGGACAGGTCGTCGCCGGTGTCGGTCCTGACGTCCCGCCTGATCAGCCAGAGGCAGGCCACGTAGGCGAGCGTGGTCAGCAGCAGCGCGACCATGGCCGCCATCGCCGTCACCCGGGTCCGGATCCGGGGGCCGTGCAGCGCGACCCGCCACACCCAGCGGGTCAGGACCGCTGGGAGTCGGCGGGACCGGACACCGATGACGACCTCCCGGGTAGGTTGCCGATACCCGGTGTTTCTTGCCTGAGCAGGGCAAACGCGACCGTGGGCGGCGGGTAAAAGATCGGTTGCCCCCGCCCGGCCGAGGGTGATCGCCCGGCCGGTCAGTCGTCCAGCCCCCAGCGGCTGCGGATGGCCCGGTCCACCACCCCGAACAGCTGGTCGATCACGATCCCGATCACCAGGATGACGATCATGTAGGAGATCATGTCGGCGGTGTTGTTCAGCTCGCGGGCCTGCGACAGCAGCACGCCCAGCGAGGTGGTGCTGCCGATGATCACCAGCAGCTCGCCGGCCATCAGGCTGCGCCAGGCGAACGCCCAGCCCTGCTTCAGCCCCGCGACGAACGACGGCAGCGACGCCGGCAGCACCAGGTGCCGGTACAGGTTCAGCCCGCGCAGCCCCATCACCTTCCCGGCGCGCAGCAGGATCGGCGGGGTGTAGTCGACGCCCGCGATCAGCCCGTTGGCGATGGACGGCGCCGCGCCGAGCACCACCACGAACAGGATCGCGCTCTCGCTCAGCTTGAACAGCAGGATCGCCAGCGGGAACCAGGCGATCGACGGCATCGTCTGCAGCCCGGTGATCAGCGAGCCGAACGCGCGGCGCAGCACCCGGAACTGCGACACCAGCCCGCCGACCAGGACGCCGACCGCGATCGACACCGCGAACCCGATGATCGCGCGCTGCATCGTCAGCGCCACGGCCTTCCAGAACCGCGCCGAGGTGACCTGGTCCCACAGCACGGGGAAGGTGTCGAGCGGGCCGGGCAGCACCCACGGCTTCTTCCAGCCGCTCCACACCACCACCTGCCAGGCGAGCAGCGCGATGAGGACGGCGGCGACCATCGGCCACGCGGCGGACCAGGTCCGCTGCAGCAGCCGCCGGCCGGTGCCGCCGCCGAGCTCCAGCGCGTCGAGGCCGGCGAGTTCCCGGTCCAGCCGGTCGCCGGGCGCGGGCGAGGGTGCGGGTGCGGTGTCCGGTGGTGCGTCGTGCCTGCTGGTCGTGTCATGCGCCATGGCGGCCGACCTCCTCGCGCAACCGGTCGGTGATGGTCGCGGCGAGCGTCGCGACCTCGGTCGAGTCGATGCGGCGCGGCCGCACCATCGGGACGGGGAACTCCTCCACGACCCGGCCCGGGCGGCTGCTGAGCAGCACGACCCGGTCGCCGAGCCGCACCGCCTCCCGGACGTTGTGCGTGACGAACAGCACCGACAGGGCGCGCTCGCGCCAGATCCGCTCGATCTCGTCGTGCAGCAGGTCGCGGGTCATCGCGTCGAGCGCGCCGAACGGCTCGTCCATCAGCAGGACGGTGCCCTGGGCGCTGTCCGTCTCGTCCACGGTCAGCGCGAGCGCGCGGGCGAGGGCGACGCGCTGGCGCATCCCGCCGGACAGCTGGTGCGGCCGCTTCTTGGCGAACCCGCCGAGGTGGACGGAGTCGAGCAGCTCGGCGGCGCGGGGGCGGCGGTCCGGACGGGGGACGCCGCGCATCTTCAGCGCCAGCTCGATGTTCGCCGTGACGGTCAGCCACGGGAACAGCGCGGGCTCCTGGAACATCAGCGCGACCCGCGCGCCGCCGGTGTCGATCGTCCCGGCGCTGACCTGGTCCAGGCCGGCGACCAGGTTGAGCAGCGTGCTCTTGCCGCAGCCGGACGCGCCGAGGAGGCAGACGAACTCGCCGGGGGCGACGTCCAGCGACACCTGGTCGAGCGCGAGCAGCCGGGCCTTGCTGGAGCCGAAGGCCTTCGAGACGCCCTCGAGCCGGACCGCGGCGGCGGTCCGGCCCGGGGCGGCCCGTCGTTCCTGTTGACGGACGGCTTCTGTCATTTGTCGCTGACCTGTGCCTTCCCGCTCGCCTTGAGCACGTCGTTGAGGGGGCCGAGGCTGTAGATCCCGCCCAGGTCGGTCTTCTCCAGCAGCCCGATCTGCTCGGCGTGCTGCGCGCCCGCGGTCAGCGAGGAGGCGACCGGGTCGACGGTGAAGGTGATCGACTTGAACGCCGCGTCCAGGACGTCCTGCTTGAGCGGCTTGCCGCTCAGCTTGGCGAGCGCGTCGTTGGCGACCTTCTCGGCGTCGGCCTTCTGCTGGTTGATGTAGTCGGTGGCCTCGACGACGCCCGCCAGGAGCTTCTTCACCTCGTCCGGGTGCTTCTTCTCGAACTCCTGGCTGACCAGCAGGTTCGTGATGACGAACTTGCCGCCGGGCCACAGCGACGCCTCGTCCAGCAGCTTGACGCCCTTGTCCTCCAGGATGAGGCGGGAGGCGTACGGCTCGGGGACCCAGGCGCCGTCGATGGAACCCTGCTGGAAGGTCTGCAGCGTCTGCGCGTTCTCCTGCGGGACGATCTTGACGTCGCCGCTGCCGTCCTTGTTCGCGGTGAGCCCCTGCTGCTTGAGCCAGTAGCGGACGGCGACGTCCTGGGTGTTGCCGAGCTGCGGGGTGGCGATCTTCTTGCCCCTGAGGTCCTGCGCGCTCTTGATCCCCGGCTTGACGATGAGCGCGACGCCGCCGGAGGCCGCGCCGGAGATGATGTGCACCGCCTTGCCGTGGGACTGCGCCCAGGCGTTGATGGACGGGTTCGGCCCGACGAAGGTCGCGTCGATCGCGCCGGAGAACAGCGCCTCGACCGCGGCGGGCCCGGCGTTGAAGGTGGCGGTCTTCGGGGCCTTGCCGAGGTGCTTGGCGAAGATGCCCTTCTCGACGCCGACCAGCGCGGTGGCGTGCGTGATGTTCGGGAAGTAGCCGAGCCGCAGCTGGGGGTTCGCCCCGGATCCGCCGCCGTCGCCGTCGTCACCACAGGCGCCGAGCGTCCCCGCGCCGGCCAGGACGATCAGGGCCGCGGCGACCGCGCGCCACCGGAGTCTGCGCTGCATTGTCAGTAATCCCTACTTATCAAGTGTGTTTGACGTGCTTAGTAGATAAGGTCGGCAATGATTTCGTCAAGTCGCTTGCGCGGCACCGTCCGCTAGCGGCCGCCGCCCCCGGCGGCGGCGGTCGCGCCCGCAACAGCGAGCCAGTGGGGCGGCGCGGGGGCCCCGCGGGATAGGCTCGGTGACCGCACCGATTCGTCCCGCACCACCAGGGGGTTGCCCGTGTCGTCCATCGAGGCCGTACTCGCCCGGGAGATCCTTGACTCCCGCGGCAATCCGACCGTCGAGGTCGAGGTGCTGCTCGCCGACGGGACCGAGGCCCGCGCCGCCGTCCCGAGCGGCGCGTCCACCGGGCAGTTCGAGGCGGTCGAGCTGCGCGACAAGGGCGAGCGGTACGGCGGCAAGGGCGTGCGGAACGCCGTGAAGGCCGTCAACGAGACCATCGACGAGAAGCTCGTCGGCTACCCCGCCTCCGACCAGCGGCTGATCGACCAGCTGCTGATCGACCTCGACGGCACGCCGGCCAAGTCCGAGCTCGGCGCCAACGCGATCCTCGGCGTCAGCCTCGCCGTCGCCAAGGCCGCCGCCGACTCCGCCGGGCTGCCGCTGTTCCGCTACGTCGGCGGGCCGAACGCGCACCTGCTGCCCGTCCCGATGATGAACATCCTGAACGGCGGCGCGCACGCCGACAGCAACGTCGACGTCCAGGAGTTCATGATCGCGCCGATCGGCGCGGCGACCTTCGCCGAGGCGCTGCGCTGGGGCGCCGAGACCTACCACGCGCTGAAGGCGGTACTGAAGTCGCGCGGCCTGAACACCGGGCTCGGCGACGAGGGCGGGTTCGCGCCCGACCTGCCGAGCAACCGGGACGCGCTCGACCTGATCGTCGAGGCCATCGGCAAGGCCGGCTTCACCCCCGGCCGCGACATCGCGCTCGCCATGGACGTCGCCGCCAGCGAGTTCTGCGCCGACGGCCAGTACGCCTTCGAGGGCACCAAGCGCTCGTCCGACGACATGGCCGCCTACTACGGCGAGCTGCTCGGCAACTACCCGCTCGTCTCCATCGAGGACCCCCTCGACGAGGAGGACTGGACCGGCTGGGAGGGCCTGACCGCCGCCATCGGCGAGCGCGTCCAGCTCGTCGGCGACGACCTGTTCGTCACCAACCCCGAGCGCCTCGGCCGCGGGATCACGTCAGGCGCCGCGAACTCGCTGCTGGTGAAGGTGAACCAGATCGGCACGCTCAGCGAGACCCTCGACGCGGTGTCGCTCGCGCAGACCAGCGGCTACCGCTGCATGATGAGCCACCGGTCCGGCGAGACCGAGGACACCACGATCGCCGACCTCGCCGTCGCCACCAACTGCGGCCAGATCAAGACCGGCGCCCCGGCCCGCAGCGACCGCGTCGCCAAGTACAACCAGCTGCTGCGCATCGAGGAGCTGCTGGACGACGCGGCCCGCTACGCCGGCGCCGCCGCGTTCCCGCGCTTCGACGCGCAGGGCGCCTGACCGCCCCGTGTCCCGGGACGAGCGGGACGACCCCCGGGGAGAGGACTCCCCGGGGGCCGGTGCGCGCCGCGCCAGCCCGGCGCTGACGAGCCGCGCCGCGATCCTCGCGGTGGTGATGTGCGCGATCGCGCTGAGCCTCGCCTACCCTGTGCGCGAGTACATCGCGCAGCGCAAGGAGATCTCCGATCTGCAGCGCAAGCAGGCCGCCGCCCGCAAGAAGGTGGACGAACTCGCCCAACGCAAGCGGCAACTGGGGGACAAGTCGTACATTGAGCGTGAGGCGACGCGGAGGCTCCACTACTGCCGCCCGGACGTGACGTGCTACATCGTGCTGGACGGCGGCGGAGACGACGGGCGCACCGCCCGCAAGGGCGGCCCGGCGAACAGGCCTCCGTGGTATGAGACGTTGTGGCGGTCGGTGGAGGCCGCCGACAGGCCGCGCTGATCCCGTCCCGCGGCACGGCGGGCGGGACGGACGGCCGCGACCGGCGGGTGGGGCCGGGCGCGGGCGGACCGGCGGCGCGGCGCGGACGGATCCAGGTCGCGGGTGGGGACGGATGATCGACGAACGTTGCACAGGGGGATCCGGGGGCGCGTCCCCCGGGACGACCCGGACGGCCGGGCCGGCGGCCGCCGCGAGCGAACCGCCGTCCGGGCGCGACCTCGCCGCGGTGGCGGAGCAGCTCGGCCGGGAGCCGCGCGGCGTCCGCGGGGTGGCGTACCGCTGCCCGTGCGGGCTGCCGGCCGTGCTGGAGACGGCGCCGCGGCTGCCGGACGGCACCCCGTTCCCGACGCTGTTCTACCTGACCTGCCCGAAGGCGGCGTCGGCGATCGGCACGCTGGAGGGGAGGGGCGTCATGCGGGACATGCAGGCGCGGCTGGCCGACGACCCGGCGCTCCGGGCCGAGTACACCGCCGCCCACGAGGACTACCTGCACCGCCGCGCCGAGGCGGCCCGCGCGGACGGCCTCGAACCGCTCCCGGACGGCATGCAGAGCGCCGGCGGGATGCCCGAGCGGGTCAAGTGCCTGCACGCGCTGATCGCGCACGAGCTGGCGGTGCCGGGCGCGAACCCGTTCGGCCGCGAGGCCCTGGCGGCGCTGCCCGAATGGTGGCGCTCCGGGCCGTGCGCGTGCGCCGACGGCACCTCCGACAGAGCCTCCGGCGCCCGCCCCGACCCCGCCGCCCAGGACGCCCCCGACGCCGAGGAGGCCAAGTGACGCGCGTCGCCGCCATCGACTGCGGGACCAACTCGGTCCGCCTGCTGATCGCCGACATCGTCACCGGGCCGGACGGCGGGAGGCTCACCGACGTCGAGCGCCGGATGGAGATCGTCCGGCTGGGGGAGGGCGTCGACGAGACGGGCCGGCTGTCGCCCGCCGCGCTGCAGCGCACCTTCACCGCGATGCGCGGGTACGCCGAGCTGATCGAGCGGCACGGGTCGGAGACGGGGGAGGGCCCGATCAAGACGCGGGTGGTCGCGACCAGCGCCACCCGCGACGCCGAGAACCGGGCCGACTTCGTCAGCGGCGTCGTCGAGATCTTCGGCGTCGTCCCCGAGGTGATCACCGGGGACGAGGAGGCGGCGCTGTCGTTCACCGGCGCCACCCGCGAGCTCGCCGAACTGCGCCCCGCCCGCCCCTACCTGGTGGTCGACATTGGCGGCGGGTCCACCGAGTTCGTGCTGGGCAGCTCGGCGGTGCAGGCGGCCCGGTCGATCGACATCGGCTGCGTCCGGATGACCGAGCGGCACCTGCGCGACGGCGACCCGCCGTCGCCCGAGCAGATCTCCAACGCGGTCGCCGACATCGACGCCGCGCTGGCCGAGGTGCGCCGGACGGTGCCGGTAGACGAGGCGCGCACGCTCGTCGGGCTCGCCGGGTCGGTCACGACGGTCTCCGGGATCGCGATGGACCTGCCGGAGTACGACTCGGACCGCATCCACCTGTCCCGGATCACCGCCGCGCAGGTGCACGAGGTGACGCGGCGGCTGCTGCACGCCACGCGCGCCGAGCGGGCGGAGATCGGCGTCATGCACCCGGGCCGGGTGGACGTGATCGGCGCGGGCGCGCTGATCCTCGACCGGATCATGCGGGAGTACGGGTTCGGCGCGGTCGTCGTCAGCGAGCGCGACATCCTCGACGGGATCGCCTGGTCGCTGGTCTGACCCCGGGCCGCGCGGCGCCCGGTGCCCGCGGCGGTCAGCTCTTCAGGTCGGACAGCAGCGCGGGGATCAGCACCGCGTTCGGGTTCTGCTGCGGGACGTAGAGGACGGGCGTGGGGCCGCCGGCCTGCCGGATCCAGACCCGCCCGCCGTCCACGATCGCGCCGGAGATCGACGCCCAGCTCAGCGACACCCGGTCGCCCCGCACGCCGCCGGGGTGCACGGTGAGGCCCTGCGCGACGTCGACCGACTCGCCCGCCCGGACGTGCGCGGCCAGCTCGCCGACCAGCCGCGGCTCCGCGCACGCCTGGCAGAGCCGGATCAGCCGCCCCCAGACCGTCTCCGGCTCGGCGACCCCGTCCGCCTCGATGACGACCTCGACCCGCGGCCCGCCGTGGAACGGGTACCGGCCGGCCTGGAAGATCCACCGGGTGCCGGGGGCCTGGCCGGATCCGGCCGGGAGCTGCGCGGCCCAGTAGGCGACCCATTCGACGTGCGGCCACGCCAGCCACGCCTGCCCGTACGCGACGCCCTGCTCGTTGGCTTGCAGGCGCAGCCCGTGCACGGTGGCGTCCACGGCGGGGATGGCGGGCGGCCCGACCCACGAGGGCTGCCACCCCGGGCCGGCGCCCTGCCCGGGCCCCTGCCCGTACGGCTGCCCGTACGCCTGCTCCGACGTGCGCGGACGCGGCGGGCGGTCGGGCTCGGGGTTCAGGCGGTCGGTCCAGGCCCGGCCGTCCCACCAGCGCAGGCTGCCGGTTCCGTACGGGTCGGGATACCAGCCCGGTTGCGACAAGGCATGCCTCCGCTCGGCATTGGCGCACGCCGGACGCCCCGCGTCCCCGACCGGCGGAACGCATCGTACCGAGGGCGCCCGCGGGGCGTGCGAGGATCGAGGGCATGACGGATGCTCCAGAGGCTGGTGCCGGGGGGTCTGGGGGGTCGTCCCCCCAGAATGACCCGCCCTATGTGCCACCTGGGACGGGATGGCCCGAGGACCCCGCCGCGCGGGACACGCCCGTCGCGCACGGCGCCGGCGAGGTGATCGAGCTGGCCGCCGGGGCGCCGGACCTGGACGAGCTGTGCGCCCGGCAGTCGGTGTGCCGGGCGTGCGACCGGCTGGTGGAGTGGCGGGAGAAGGTCGCGGTGCAGCGGCGCCGCGCGTTCGCCGCCGAGGAGTACTGGGGGCGTCCGATCCCCGGGTGGGGCGACCCGGAGCCGCGCATCCTGATCGTGGGGCTGGCGCCCGCGGCGCACGGCGGCAACCGCACCGGCCGGATCTTCACCGGCGACCGGTCGGGCGACTGGCTGTTCGCCTCCCTGCACCGGGTCGGCCTCGCGTCGCAGGCGACGAGCGTCCACGCGGGCGACGGGCAGCGGCTGACCGGGGCGCGGATGGCCGCGACGGTGCGGTGCGCGCCGCCCGACAACAAGCCGACGCCGCTGGAGCGCACGACGTGCCTGCCGTGGCTCGCGCGCGAGGTCGAGGACGTCGTCGCGAGCGTCCGCTGCATCGTGTGCCTGGGCGGTTTCGCCTGGCAGGGCGTGTGGCCGGCGCTGAAGCAGGCCGGATTCGAGGTGCCGCGGCCGCGCCCGAAGTTCGGGCACGGCGCGGAGGTCGAACTGGCGCCGCCGCCCTCGGCGGCCCGCCGCGATCCGGTGCTGCTCCTGGGGTGCTACCACCCCAGCCAGCAGAACACCTTCACCGGCCGGGTCACCGAGGACATGCTGGACGCGGTGTTCGTCCGCGCCCGCGATTACGCCTAGCGCGCGGCGGCGAGGGTCAGAGCTTGCCGAGCTCGATCGGCGACAGCCGGATCTGGCCGTGCTGACAGACGGGGCTGCCGACCCAGTCCACGGTGATGTGCGTGGTCTGGTTCGGCGGGATGATGTGCAGCGCCTTGGCGGTGGGCTCGCACTGGGCGCCGCCCTCGCCGTCGCCAGGGACGACCCCCCAGTGCAGCTGCTCGTAGGCGGAGGCGCCGGCCGGGATCGTGATCGTGCGGGCGGTGCCCTCGCGGACGACGTTCGTCGGGAGCGCGCCGTTGGCGTTGACGAGGCCGAGCCCGGACCAGCCGCCGGTCACGCAGGACGACCCGGAGTGGTTCTCGAGCTGGAGCGTGGCGTACCGCTGGCCGGCACCCGGGTTGCCGTTGGAGTACACCGACGCATTGAAGTCGGAGGTCGTGCAGTGCCGCGTCCCGGAGGCGCCGTTGGGGCGCGAACCGTTGCCGGTTCCGGTCGTGGTGGAGGTACCGCCGCCCCCGCCGGGTGCGTTACCCTTGGGGGACCCGCCGTCCTGCGTGGACGAGCTGGGGGTCGTGCTGCCGTTCGCGGAGCTGGGGCTGGCGCTGAAGCTGGCGTCGCATCCGGTCAGAGCGGCGGTCAGTGCTGCGGCCGCCACGGTTCCCCAGATGATTCGTTTCATGTTCGCGCATTCCCCTTCGTGGTGGGAGTCATCGACGGTGGGGCAGGGCCTTGGCCAAGCGGTCCCGTCCGGTCGTGACCGGCCCTGTCCGGTCACCGTCCGCGGCCGCTGGGCGCCCCCGTTGGGCCCTGTCCCGGTCCGTCGTCCTTCTGTTGATACGTACGGTGAGATGCCGGGGCGCCCGGGGAAGTTCGCGCCTTCGGATGATCTCTCCGATGTGACGCGGGCAGCGGTGATCCGAAGGCGTATGCGGGTATCGCTCCCGTTATGCCTTCCGAGCGCAAGCACATCGTGATCGTCGGCGGCGGCTACGTCGGCATGTACACGGCCCTGCGGCTGCAGAAACGGCTGCGCGGCGAGCTGCGGCGCGGCGAGATCGCCGTCACCGTCATCGACCCCCAGTCCTACATGACCTACCAGCCGTTCCTCCCGGAGGCGGCGGCCGGGAACCTGGAGCCGCGGCACGTCGTGGCGCCGCTGCGCCGCGTCCTGCCGCACTGCCGGATCGTCAACGGGTACGTCACGAGGATCGACCACGCCTCGCGCAGCGTGACCGTGCGGCCGGCCGGCGCGCAGACCGCCGGGGTGCCGGAGCGGACGATCGGCTACGACCGGCTGGTGGTGGCCCTCGGCTCGATCTCCCGCACGCTGCCGATCCCGGGCCTCGCCGAGTGCGGGGTCGGGTTCAAGACCGTGGAAGAGGCCATCTTCCTGCGCAACCACGTGCTGCACCAGCTGGACATCGCCGCCTCCAACCCCGATGACGAGGACGTCCGCAGGCGGTCGCTGACGTTCGTGTTCGTCGGCGCCGGGTTCGCGGGCATCGAGGCGCTCGCCGAACTGGAGGACATGGCCCGCGACGCCTGCCGGTTCTATCCGGACATCGAGCCGTCCGACATGCGGTGGATGATGGTCGAGGCGACCGACCGGATCCTGCCGGAGGTCGGCCCCGAGATGGGCCGGTGGACGACCGAGGCGCTGCGCGGCCGCGGCATCGAGGTGAAGCTCGAGACGCTGCTGAAGTCCGCCGAGAAGCGGCACATCGTGCTGAGCGACGGCGAGGAGTTCGACGCGGGCACCCTCGTGTGGACGGCCGGGGTGAAGCCGCACCCCGTCGTCAAGGACAGCGACCTGCCGCTGGACGACAAGAGCCGGATCAGGACGACCGACGAGCTGACCGTCGAGGGGCTCGACGGCGTCTACGCGGCCGGCGACAACGCGGCCGTCCCGGACCGGTCCGGCTTCGCCGAGTTCACCGCGCCCAACGCCCAGCACGCGGTGCGGCAGGCCAAGCGGCTGGCCGACAACATCGCGGCGGACGTGCACGGCCGGCCCCGCAAGCGGTACGAGCACAAGTACGTCGGGTCCGTCGCCAGCCTGGGGCTGCACAAGGGCGTGGCGAACGTCTACGGGCTGAAGCTGCGCGGGCTGCCCGCCTGGGTCATGCACCGCACCTACCACCTGTCGCGGATGCCGACCGTCAACCGGAAGTTCCGCATCACCGCGGACTGGACGCTCGCGCTGTTCTTCCGGCGCGAGATCGTCTCGCTCGGCGAGCTGGAGTGGCCGCGCCAGGAGTTCGAGCTCGCGGCGGGCAGGAAGACGGAGTCCGGCTAGAGGCCCGGTGCCCGAGGTCACCGTCCCGGTATGATGACGCCGCCCCTGTAGCCCAATGGCAGAGGCGGGCTCCCTAAAAGAGCCATTGTGTCGGTTCGAGTCCGACCAGGGGCACCTGCGCGCACCGATCAGCCCCCCGCCGCGGCCGGCGGGGGGCTGATCGCGCGTGGGATCTCGGCGCCGGGGTCGCGGCGGCTGCTCGGGCGCAGCGGCACGACGGCGGGGGCATCCGTTGGCGGGATCCCACCTGGTCCGTGCGCGAAGCACATCCATGCGGAGAGCACGTCAGTGGGAAGTTCGTCCGTATGCGGTTGTGGCGGCTCGCGGAGGCCCTCAGTAGTGGCGCTCGCGGCGCGCCCGCTCGTGCTCTCGGACGAGAGCCGCGGCGTAGCCGTGGGAGAGGTTGTGCTCCTCGGCCAGCCAGGTGCTCCGTTCCTCGCAGCGGGTGAACGAGGGGCCGTTCTCGATCGTGGAGAACCACTCGGGGAGGTCACGTCCTGTGACCAACGGGATGCGGGCGATCAGCTTGCTGTGCGTCTCCGGCGAGTGGTTCAGTGACAATTGGCACCTCCAGGTCGCGGGGCTCTTGCTGGCACTCTGCAACACCGGCCCGTATGTGACAACCCCCTAACGGGGACCTATCTATCACGTTACGTAGATCATTCGTAACGGGGATGTCCCCCGGAAAAGCGCAGGTGGCCCGCACCGGCCGCGCGGAGCGCGCCGGTGCGGGCCACCTCGGCCCTCTGCTTAGGAGAGCCGCTCCAGCACCATCGCCATGCCCTGGCCGCCGCCGACGCACATGGTCTCCAGCCCGAACTGCTTGTCGTGGAACTGCAGGCCGTTCAGCAGCGTGGAGGTGATCCGGGCGCCGGTCATGCCGAACGGGTGGCCGACCGCGATCGCGCCGCCGTTGACGTTCAGCTTGTCGAGGTCGATGCCGAGGTCCTCGGCGGACGGCAGCACCTGCGCGGCGAACGCCTCGTTGATCTCGACGAGGTCGATGTCGTCGATGGTCATCCCGGCGCGGGCCAGCGCCTTGCGGGACGCCTCCACCGGGCCGAGGCCCATGATCTCGGGGGACAGGCCGGTGACGCCGGTCGAGACGATCCGGGCCAGCGGCGTGAGGCCGAGCTCGGCGGCCTTGGCGTCGCTCATGATGACGACCGCGGCGGCGCCGTCGTTCAGCGGGCAGCAGTTGCCCGCCGTGACCGTCCCGTCCGGGCGGAACACCGGCTGCAGCTGCGACACCTTCTCGTAGCTGGTGCCGGGCCGCGGGCCGTCGTCCTTGGACACCACGGTGCCGTCGGGCAGGGTGACCGGGGTGATGTCCTTCTCCCAGAACCCGTTGGAGAGGGCCTTCTCCGCCAGGTTCTGCGAGCGGACGCCGAACTCGTCCTGCGCCTGCCGGCTCACGCCGCGGATCGCGGCGACGTTCTCGGCGGTCTGCCCCATCGCGATGTAGATGTCGGGGACCTGGTCGTCCTGGCGCGGGTCGTGCCACACCGGCGCGCCGCCCTCGGCCGCCTTGGCGGTGCGGGCCTGCGCGTCGCCGAACACCGGGTTCTGGGTGTCGGGCAGCCCGTCGCTGCTGCCCTTGGCGAACCGGCTGACGGTCTCCACGCCGGCCGAGATGATCACGTCGGCCTCGCCCGCCTTGATCGCGTGCAGCGCCATCCGGGTGGTCTGCAGCGAGGACGAGCAGTACCGGGTGACGGTCGCGCCGGGCACGTTGTCCCAGCCGAGCAGCACCGACACCACGCGGGCCATGTTGTAGCCCTGCTCGCCGCCGGGCAGCCCGCAGCCGAGCAGCAGGTCGTCGATCTGCGAGGGGTCCAGCTGGGGGACCTTCGCCATCGCGGCGGTGATCATCTGGGCGGTGAGGTCGTCGGGCCGGATGTCCTTCAGCGACCCCTTGAAGGCGCGTCCGATCGGCGAGCGCGCGGTGGCGACGATGACTGCCTCGGGCATGTGCGGGTCTCCTGTCTCAGCGGCCGTCTCCGGTCCCCGGCGCGCCGCCGCGGGCGGACGGTGTTACTCGCCGGTCACCAGCAATCTAGCTCCCGCCTCGCACCCGCGTACAATCCGGCCCCCCGGCTGTGTTGACGGTGAGTCCAATAAGTGCCTGCTTACTCACCTGCGCGAAGGCTCCCGGCCGGTTCCCGGCGCGTCAGGCGACGTCCGGGGCCACCGCCGTGGACGGCGACGGCGTGTCGGCGGCCGGCGCGGAACGGCGGCGCAGCAGCGTCGCCCACCGGCCCCGGGGACCCCGGTCGCGGCCCGCGACGGACGCCCCCGACACCTCGGTGCCGGAGATCTCCGCGGCCTCGGCCGCCGCCAGGTAGACCGGCAGGACGCCCTCGCCGAGCCGCGCCTCGGGCAGCGCGTCCAGGCCGGGCTGCAGGCCGAGCGCGTGTGCCATCGACGGCAGCACGGCCGCCGCCGCGGCCGCGTACCCCCGCGCGGACGGGTGGTAGCGGTCCTCGCTGAACATCGAGATCGGGTCGGCGGCGAACTCGCGGCCCAGCAGGTCGCCGAGCGACACCGACCGAGCGCCCTGCTCGACCACCGCGATCGTCTGCGCGGCGGCCAGCTGCCGGCTCGCGCGCCGCGCGATCCACCTCAGCGGCTGCATCAGCGGCTTGATCGTGCCGAGGTCGGGGCAGGTGCCGACGACCACCTGGCAGCCCGCCGCGCGCAGCCGCTCCACGGAGTCCGACAGGTACCGGACCGACGTCCCGGGCGGCACCCGGCCGGTCACGTCGTTCGCGCCGATCATGACGACGGCGAGGTCCGGGCGGACCTGCAGGGCCTGGTCGGTCTGGCCGTCCAGCGCGGCCGACTGCGCGCCCGAGCGGGCCACGTTCGTCATCCGCACCGGCCGCCCCGCGATCGCCGCCAGCCCCGCGGCCAGCCGCGCCGCCGGCGTCTCCTCCGCGGTGTGCACGCCGAGCCCGGCCGCCGTCGAGTCGCCCAGCATCACCAGGGACAGCGCGGGGCCGGGGAGCGTCCCGCCGTAGAGGCCGTCCGCCACCGGCGGGTCCCCGTTCGGCGTCGCCTGGATGATTTTGCGGGCGAGCTTGGCCTCCGCCACCACCAGCCCGAACGTGATCCCGCCGAGGGCGGTGATGCCACCGCCTCCATAGGCCGCGGCCGCCGCGATCCGGCGCGCCGTGAACGCTCTCAGCATCCTGTTGACCCTCCGTGATTGAGTTGTACCCGCGGGGGCGGCGGTTGATGCCCGGGGCCGCCGATCTCGGCTACCGTCGGAGCCGGGGCATCCCTCCCGATGACGCGTCCGCTCCCCCGCGGTACCCGCTGGTGGAACCGGGGCGCGACCCGTTCGATTCCGAAGACTGAACGACAAGGACGTCGCGGTGCACGTACACGACTCGCTCGTCGAGCTGATGGGCAACACCCCTCTCGTTCGGCTGCGCAAGGTGACCGGCGGCTCGCCGGAGGACCGCGGCCCGCAGGTGCTGGCCAAGGTGGAGTACTTCAACCCCGGCGGCTCGGTGAAGGACCGCATCGCGGTCCGGATGATCGACGCCGCGGAGGAGTCCGGCGCGCTGAAGCCGGGCGGGACGATCGTCGAGCCGACGTCCGGCAACACCGGCGTCGGGCTGGCCATCGTCGCCCAGGAGCGCGGCTACAAGTGCGTCTTCGTCTGCCCCGACAAGGTCGCCAAGGACAAGGTGGACGTGCTGCGCGCGTACGGCGCGGAGGTCGTCGTGTGCCCGACGGCCGTCTCGCCGGAGCACCCGGACTCCTACTACTCGGTCTCCGACCGGCTCGCCGCCGAGCTCCCCGGCGCGTGGAAGCCGAACCAGTACACCAACCAGCAGAACCCGCAGTCGCACTACGAGACGACCGGCCCGGAGCTGTGGGAGCAGACCGAGGGCGCCATCACCCACTTCGTCGCGGGCATCGGCACCGGCGGCACCATCAGCGGCACCGGCAGGTACCTCAAGGAGGTCTCCGGCGGCCGCGTCCAGATCATCGGCGCCGACCCGGAGGGCTCGGTCTACTCCGGCGGCTCGGGCCGCCCCTACCTGACCGAGGGCGTCGGCGAGGACATCTGGCCGGAGACCTACGACCGCGACATCTGCGACGACGTCATCGCGGTGTCCGACAAGGACTCCTTCCTGATGACGCGCCGGCTGGCCCGCGAGGAGGCGCTGCTGGTCGGCGGCTCGTGCGGGATGGCCGTCGTCGCCGCGCTCCGCGTCGCCGCCCAGGCCGGCCCGGACGCCGTCATCGTGGTGCTGCTGCCCGACGGCGGCCGCGGCTACCTCAGCAAGATCTTCAACGACAGCTGGATGGAGGACTACGGGTTCCTGCCCTCCTCCACCGAAGAGGCCCGCGTGAACGAGGTGCTGACCCGCAAGGGCGGGGCGCTGCCGGAGTTCGTGCACGTC
Organism: Actinomadura napierensis; assembly: GCF_039529375.1. Classification (NCBI taxonomy): domain Bacteria; kingdom Bacillati; phylum Actinomycetota; class Actinomycetes; order Streptosporangiales; family Thermomonosporaceae; genus Actinomadura; species Actinomadura napierensis. The sequence goes on along the minus strand of NZ_BAAAMR010000026.1, from coordinate 72,255 downwards.
CACCCGCACGAGAGCGTGCAGACCGCGATCTCGATCATGCGCGAGTACGAGGTGTCGCAGCTGCCGGTGATGAAGGAGGAGCCGCCGGTGATGGCGGCCGAGGTGATCGGCTCGGTCGTCGAGAGCGAGCTGCTCGACGTCCTGGTCAAGGAGCGCACCGGCCTGATGGACCCGGTGGAGGCGCACATGTCGGCGCCGCTGCCGACGATCGGGTCCGGCGAGCCGGTGAGCAAGGCCGTCGGCGTCCTGGAGAAGTCGGGCGCCGCCGTCGTCCTCGTCGACGGCAAGCCGAAGGGCCTCATCACCCGCCAGGACCTCCTCGCCTACCTCGCCGACGCGCACGCGTAGTGCCCTTGCCCCAGCGCCGAACGACCCGAGCGTTGCGATCGCGTGCGAAGCCAAGTTCGAGCCTGCGAGAACTTGATCGCGCAGCGAGCCCCCTGGGCGAGTCGGAGCGATGCAGCGATCGCCGCCTTGCCCGCCGAAGGAAGGCGCTCCAGCGCCTGACGCCCAGGGCAATGCAATAGAAAAGAGTCGGGTTGCGGGGCCCGGTCCGTGGGCGGCATTTCTGACCGGGGCTCCGCAACCCGACGTTCTGAGGGGCGTGCCGTCCTAGGACGGGTAGCCCGAGCGGGCGAACTGGTCGTCCTGCATGGGGTCGGGGCGTCCGAGCTTCTTGTCGGGCTGGTCGCCGTGGCCCGGCCACCAGGCGCGGTGGCCCAGCATCGCGGTGATGCCCGGCACCAGGAAGGTCGACATCACGAAGGCCGACAGCGCGATGCCGATCGCGACGGAGAAGCCCATCTGCTTCAGCATCGACACCGGCGCCAGCAGCATCACCGAGAAGGTGCCGGCCAGGATGAGGCCCGCCGCGGCGACCGTCGGGCCGCCGTGCCGGACGGCGCGGGACGCCGCCTCCCGGGGGCTGTGGCCCTCCTTGGCCTCCTCGCGCAGCCGCGCCGTCATCAGGATGTTGTAGTCGGTCCCGATGGCCAGCACGAACAGGTAGAGGATGATCGGCAGCTGGAAGATCACGCCCTCCTCGCCCTGCCCGTACTGGAAGACGTACACCGCGGAGCCGAGCGTGGAGGCGAAGCCGAGCAGCACCGACACGACCAGGTAGAGCGGGGCGACCACCGACCGCAGCAGCAGCGCCAGGATCAGTGCGATCAGCACCGCCGCCACCGGCAGGATCACCGACAGGTCGCGGTTGTTGACGGCGTTGATGTCGGCGTAGGTCGCGGTCGCGCCGCCGACGTAGGCGCGCGTCCCGGGCGGTTCGATCTTGTGCACGGCCGGTGCCAGGTCGTTCTTGACCAGGCTGATCGCGTCGTTGGACGCCGGGTTCTTCTTCAGCACCAGGTCGACGCGGACGACGCCGTTCTTGCCGGGCAGGGCCTCGTTGACGCGTCCGACGCCGGGCGCGCCCGCGGCCTTCTTACTGAACTCGGCGATCTGCTGCTTGCCGATCGGCTGCCCGTTCTGGCTCTTGATGAACACCTGGACGGGCTGGGTCAGGCCGGGCGGGAAGCCCCGCTCCATGTCCTTGGTGGCCTGCGCGGACTCGGTGTCCTGCGGGAACCCGGCGGCGAAGTCGTAGTCGGACTTGAAGCCGAGCGCGCCGATGGCGAGCACGACCATCACGCCGCCGGCGGCGAGCGCGGCCACCACGGGGCGGCGGCCGACGCCGCGGCCGATCGCGCCGGAGATCCGCTCCTTCGGCTGCTTCTTCCAGGCCTTGGACGGCCAGAACACCGCGGTGCCGAGCAGCGACACGATCGCCGGGAACAGGGTCAGCGAGGTGATGCCCATGGTGACGACGGAGATCGCCAGGGCCGGGCCCCAGGCGCTGAACACGCCGAACGTGGCCAGCAGCAGCACGAGGAAGGTGACGGCGATGGCGGCGGCGGCCGAGGAGATGACCTCGCCGACGCGCTCCACCGCGTGGATCATCGCGGTCTTCTTGTCCTCGCCGGCGCGTAGCCGTTCGCGGAACCGGAACATGACGAACAGGTAGTAGTCGGCGCCGATGCCGAACAGGACGATCAGGATGATGGTGCTGAGACTGTCGTCGCCGGAGAAGCCGAAGATCTTCGAGGCGATGCCGATCAGGCCGAGCGCGACCTGCATGGTCAGCATGATCACGACGATCGGCAGGATCGCGGCGATCGGGGCCCGGAAGATCAGCAGGATCAGTCCGATGATCAGCACGAAGGTGGCGATGCCGACGATCTCGAAGGACTGGTTGAAGGAGTCCTCGTTGTCGACGAAGCCGGCGACGTCACCGCCGACCTTGGCCTCCAGGCCGCCGCTCTTCAGCAGCGCCGGCAGGTCCTTGCGGATCTGCTTGACCGCGTCGCCCTGCTTCTCGCTGGCCGCCTGGTCGGTCCCCTTCATCGGGACCATGATCACCTGGACGGCCTTGTTGGGCGCGACCGACTGCGCGCCGGTCTGGAAGTTCTGCACGGTGGCCGGCTTGTGCGCGTTCAGTGACGCGGCGGCCTTGTCGATCACCCGCGTGTCGGCCGGTGTGATCTTCCCTCCGTCCGAGCGCTTGACGACGACGATCGACGAGGTGTCCTCCTGCTGGGGGAACGCCTGCTGGGCGATCTTGGCCGCCTGGACCGACTCGTACTTGGAGGGCAGGAAGTCGCCCTGGTCGGACTCGGTGGTGAGCTTGGGGGACAGCGTGATGATGAGACCGGCGGCCACCAACCAGGCCACGATGGTCCACCAAGGGTGTCTCACGACGAAGCGCGCGAGCCCAGCGAACATGGGGGCTTCCTTAGATCAAGGGTCAACTCGGGGTACCTCTAAAACGGTAGAGATCGCCCATGCCGTTGGGGTCAACCCGCGTGCTGAATTAGCGGCTGATACCTGCGGGGGAGTGCCTCCTCCCAGAGGAGGGGCGGCGGGTGGATAGCCTCGTACCCATGGACAACGAGGTTCACCGGGGGTTCGAGACCCTGGCCATCCACGCGGGGCAGGAGCCCGACCCCGCCACGGGGGCGGTCGTCCCGCCGATCTACCAGGTCTCCACGTACAAGCAGGACGGCATCGGGGGGCTGCGCGGCGGCTACGAGTACTCCCGATCGGCCAATCCGACGCGTACCGCGCTGGAGGTATGCCTCGCCGAGATCGAGGCGGGGGCGCGCGGGCTGGCGTTCGCGTCCGGGCTCGCCGCCGAGGACGCGCTCATCCGCACCGTCTGCCGGCCCGGCGACCATGTGATCATCCCGAACGACGCCTACGGCGGCACCTACCGGCTGTTCGCGAAGGTCGCCGAGCCGTGGGGCGTGACGTTCGACCCGGTTCCGCTCGCGGACGTGGCGGCCGTGCGCGCGGCGGTGCGTCCGGACACGCGGCTCATCTGGGTGGAGACGCCGACGAACCCGCTGCTCGCCATCGCCGACATCGCGGCGCTGGCGGCCGTCGCGCACGACACGGGCGCGCTGCTGGTCGTCGACAACACCTTCGCGTCCCCGTACCTCCAGCGGCCGCTGGACCTCGGCGCGGACGTCGTGGTGCACTCCACCACCAAGTACATGGGCGGGCACTCCGACGTCATCGGCGGCGCGCTGGTGGCCGCGGACGCCGGACTGGGCGAGCGGCTGGCGTTCCACCAGAACGCGATGGGCGCCGTCGCGGGCCCGTTCGACGCCTGGCTGACGCTGCGCGGCATCAAGACGCTGGGCGTGCGGATGGACCGGCACTGCGCCAACGCCGAGAAGGTCGCCGGCATGCTGGTCCGGCACGGCGCCGTCCGGCAGGTGCTGTACCCGGGGCTGCCCGACCATCCCGGCCATGAGATCGCCGCCAAGCAGATGCGGGGGTTCGGCGGCATGGTGTCGTTCCGGATGGAGTCGGAGGAGGCCGCCGTCCGGGTGTGCGAGCGGACGAAGCTGTTCACGCTCGGCGAGTCGCTCGGCGGCGTCGAGTCGCTGATCGAGCATCCGGGCCGGATGACGCACGCCTCGGCCGCCGGGTCGCCGCTGGAGGTCCCGTCCGACCTGGTCCGGCTGTCGGTCGGCATCGAGGACGCCGACGATCTGCTGCGTGACCTCGAACTCGCCCTCGGCTAGCCTGCGACCTGCGGGAACGCCGTCACCCGCGCGGGCGGACGACGTCCGCGCGGGCGGCGAGAAGGGGGAAACGCCGTGCCGTTCCCGCGATGCGGTTGATCAAACATCTATACTCGGCCCGCCAGGTTCGTTCACGAAAGGGCCCGGGGTGCGCAAAGTACTGGTCAGTGGGGCGGCGTTCGCCGCGACGTGTGTCTCCGCCGTAGCCGTGCCGATGGCCGCCCAGGCCACCCCTCCCGGCCCGAGCCCGACGCCCTCGGTGTCGGCTCCGACGGGTGTCCCGGGGACGGACGGGCCGACGGGCACGCCCGGGTCCGGCACCCCCGGGTCCGAGACGCCCGGCACGGGCTCGCCGTCGGGCACGCCCTCCACGGGCACCCCGGACGGGGAGCCGCCGGCCGGCGGGACGGACACCGACGGCGTCGTCCGCGCGAAGGCCGTCATGGTCACCCCGAAGCTCCCGCGGTTCGCGACGTACTCCTACGGGAAGTCCGCGAGCCAGCGCGTCGACGCCTACTGGCGGCCGTCCGCGGCCGGGAGCGCCGGGGCGGGCCGGCAGGCGCGTGCCGCGGGCGCGGCGCGGCCGGGCGTGCTGATCGTCCACGGCGGGTACTGGCTGAGCGGTAACAAGGACAGCTGGAAGTACTTCGCGCGGAAGCTGAGCGACGCCGGCTACGTGGTGCTGGCGGCGAACTACCGGCTCGCGCCCAAGGCGCAGTGGCCCGCGCAGCGCGACGACGCGCTCGGCGCGCTCGCGTTCATGAAGAAGCACGCCGCGACGTGGAACCTCGACCCGGACCGCATCGTGGTGCTCGGCTCGTCGTCCGGCGGGCAGCTCGCGACGCAGATCGGCACCCACGGGACCGGCACCGACCTGGTGCGGGGCGTGGTGGCGCTGTCGCCGCCGAACAACCCGTTCCTGGCCTACAAGGTCGGCGCGGACCCCACCGCGTCGGCCAGGCAGCGCAAGCTGCGCCGCGCCGTCGCCGGCCTCATGCACTGCGCGCCCGGTTCGGCGCAGGCCACCCCGGCGGCCGCGGGCTGCTGGAAGCGGGTCGAGGACGCCGACAGCGCGACGCACGCCTCCGCCGGCGACGCGCCGATGCTGCTGCTGCACGCCACCGGCGACTTCGTGCCGGTGACGCAGAGCCAGGGCCTGGCGAGCGCGCTGCGCGCCTCGGGGGTGCAGGTGAAGGTGCAGACGGTCAGGGGCGACATGCACGCCTCGGACATGCTGAACGTGCCCGGCATCACCCCGGAGATCCTCCGGTGGATCAAGGCCCGCACGAAGGCGCGCGCCTGACCGGCGGACGGCGCCGCGGCGCCCCCGGACGGCCTCAGCCGTTCCACACCATCAGGACGAGGATCACCAGCCAGATCAGCGCGACGACGCCGGACATGGCGGCGATGCGGCCCCGCTCGACCTGCGCGACCTCGGGGGCGGCCGCGGCGGCCTTCCCGGCCACCGGCGTCTCCTCGGCGGCCGTGCCGCCGGTCTCACCGGGCTTCTCGGCCTCCGCGGGCGCAGCGGCGGGAACGGCGGGCGCGGGTGCCGGGCCCGCCTCGTCCAGCAGCTTGACGGCCTTCCGCTGGTCCCGCTCCACGATCAGCAGCAGCACCAGCGCGACGATGAACAGCGTCATCGACGCCGACAGCCACACCTCCGCGAGGTGGCCCTCGGCCAGCCACAGCCCGAACAGGAAGATCAGCAGCGCGCCGGCGCCGTAGATCTGGGTGGTGCGGTTGAGGTACCGCACCACCGTCGCGTTCCGGTTGCGGATGTAGCGCGGCGTGGACATCGTCGCGGCCGTCAGCGGGCCCAGCGTGAAGATGGCGAAGCCGATGTGCAGGATGAGCAGGATGCGGTCGGAGGTCGACATGGTGCCGACCCTATTCCCGGACGGCGGCTAGCGGCGGCCCCGGCGGACCCTCAGGTAGTCGCTGACGACGTACTCGCCGAGCCGGTCGGCGGCGGGCGCGAACACCCGGCCGCCGTTGCGGCGCGCGACCTCCTCCACGAACGACACCAGCCGCCGGTCGTCGGCCAGCATGAAGAAGTTCATGGTGGCGCCGCGCCGGGTCATCTTGTCGACCTCGGCGAGCGTGAGCACCAGCGTGTCGGTGGACGGCGGGTAGTCGAACAGCGAGCGGCCGTCGGGGCGCAGGTGCGCGGTCGGCTCGCCGTCGGTGACGACGAGGACGATCGGCTCGAAGTCGGGGTGCCGGTCCAGGTGCCGCCCGGCGATCATCAGCGCGTGGTGCAGGTTGGTGCCCTGCACCATGTCCCAGTCGAGCCCGGCCATCTCCTCGGGGTGCAGCGTGCGCGCGTAGTTGGAGAACCCGATGATCTGGATGGCGTCCTGCGGGAACTTGCTGGTGACGAGGGTGTGCAGCGCGAGCGTGGTCTGCTTGGCGGCGGCCCACGTCCCGCGCAGCACCATCGAGTACGACAGGTCGACCAGCAGGCACACGGCCGCGCCGGTGCGCCGCTCGGTCTCGTGCACCTCGAAGTCGTCGACGCCGAGCCGCACCTTCGCCGGACGTGCCGGGCGCCGCAGCTCCACGACGTTCGCGCCGACCGGCTCCAGCACCTCGGCCGCCGCCAGGCCCTCGGGCGAGGGGGCGGGAGCCGCGACGAGCCCTGCCGCGTCTTCCAGCACGGGGCCCTCCATCGCGCTGCGGCGGATCGCGTTGCTCACCGTCCGGACGACGTCGAGGGGCTGCTCGTCGCCGAACCGCCACTCGCGGCTGGATCCGGTCAGCTCGCCGGCCTGGCCGGCGTCGCGCTGGTCGTGGTCGCCCTGCCGGCCGGACGTCAGCTGCGAGAACACCCGGCGCAGCGCCGTCTCGCCGAGCCGCCGCACCGCCTTCGGCGTCAGCTCCAGCTTCCCGCGGTTGCGCCGCAGGTAGCCCTGCTTCTCCAGCTCCTTCTCGATGCGGCGCAGCGCGTCGAGGTCGTCGACGGCCTGCCGCCCGAGCGCCCGCCGGATCGCCTCCTCGTCGACGTCGTCGAGCCGCGCGCCCGGATAGTCCTGGCCGAGCGCCGCCTCCAGCTCCGACAGGTCGGCGAGTTCCGCCAGCGCGGTCGTCGCGTCGCCCATCCCGAGCGGGTTGTCGCCGTCCATCTGCTCGGGCTGGCCCCAGCCGAGGTCGGGACGGCGGGCGCGCAGCGCGTCACCGAGCCGCGTCATCTCCATCGCCAGGCCCGCGTCCTGCATGGCCTGCTCCATCAGCCCCGCCAGCTCGGCGCGCTGCTCCGGGCTGAGCGAGGCGAGCAGCCGGTCCATCGCGGCGGCGCGGCGGGCGAGCTGGTCGACCAGCTCCTCCAGGTTCTCCGGACGCTCGGGGAACATGTCCCCGTACTCGTCCATGAACCGGTCGAAGTCGGCCGGCGTGTGCTCGCCGCGCGCGTCCTTCTCCAGCATCTCGTTCAGCGACGCCATCATGTCCTTGACGCGCTGCATCGCCGCCGGGTCCTGGTTCTGCAGGGCCTGCTTCATGCCCTGGAACTGCGAATCCAGCACCTCCCGCCGCAGCAGGTCCTTCAGCTGCTCGAACGTCTGCCGCGCCGCGTCGGACCGCCACTGGTAGTCCGACAGCCGCCGGATCGCCTGCGAGGTGTCGGACGGCAGCGTGTCCAGCTCCGCCTCGCGCAGCCGCGCGTCGTCGGACGGGTCGGGGAACAGCTCCGCCCGCTCCTGCCCGATCGCGGTGTCGAGCAGCGCCCGCGCCTCCTCCAGCGTGCCGTCGAGACGGCCGCGCTCGCGCAGCGCCCGGCGCCGCTCGCGCACCTCCCGCAGCAGGTCGTCCAGCCCGCGGCGGCCCTGCGCGTTCGGCAGCCCGCGGCGCAGCAGCTCGCGCAGCGCGTCGTCGGGACGGGTGCCGTCCAGCACCGAGTCGCCCATCGCGTCGAGCGCGTCGCGGACGTCGTAGGGCGGGGCGAGCGGGTCGGGCCCGTCCTCGTACGCGCCGTACCTGTACCGGCTCATCGAACCTCCTCGGACATGGCGCCTCCAGGACCCGCGCTCAGGTCCGGTACGTCGCCGTCCCGTCGGACCGGCCGCCCTGCACGTCCTTCGACAGCCGCCGGGTCAGGAACAGCCCCTCCAGGGCGAACTCCAGTGCGGCCGCGGCCTGCTCGGGGGACTCCCCGGACATGCCGAGCCGCTCCATGATCTTGGCGAGCCCGGGCACCTGCCCGATCCGCCGCAGCAGCTCGGTGGAGGGCACCAGCTCGCCCGACTCGACGGTGTCGCCGGAGTCGAACTTGTCCAGCAGCCCGGTCAGGTCGGCGGGGCCGAGCGTGCGCCGGTAGGTCTCGGCGACGGCGCGGCGCAGCAGGTGCTCCAGCACCTCCTGCTCGCGGCCCTCCTCGCTGACCTCGAACTCCACCTTGCCCATGAGCGACGGCACAACGGCCGGCAGGTCGCAGACGCGCGCGACGGCGCGCTCCTCGCCGGTCAGCGCCGCGCGCCGCACCGCACCCGCCGCGATGGTCTCCGCGCCCGCCAGCGCGAACCGCGCCGACACGCCGGACCGCGCGTCCACCGCCGTCGACTCCCGGACGAGCCGGGTGAACCGGGCGATGATCTCGATCAGGTGGTCGGGCACCTCGGCCGGCAGCCCCGCCAGGTCCGCGAAGTCGGACTCCTGCCGGATCAGCGCCAGCTCGGCGTCCAGTTCGAGGGGGTAGTGGGTGCGGATCTCCGCGCCGAAGCGGTCCTTCAGCGGGGTGATGATCCGGCCGCGGTTGGTGTAGTCCTCCGGGTTGGCGGACGCGATGAGCAGCACGTCCAGCGGCAGCCGCAGCGCGTAGCCGCGGATCTGCACGTCCCGCTCCTCCAGCACGTTCAGCAGCGACACCTGGATCCGCTCGGCCAGGTCGGGCAGCTCGTTGATGGAGAAGATCCCGCGGTTGGTGCGCGGGACGAGGCCGAAGTGCACGGTCTCCGGGTCGCCGAGGGTGCGGCCCTCGGCCACCTTGATGGGGTCGACGTCGCCGATGAGGTCGCCGACGCTCGTGTCGGGGGTGGCGAGCTTCTCGCCGTAGCGGTCGTCGCGGTGCCGCCACTCGACCGGCAGCTCGTCGCCCTTCTCGGCGGCGAGCCGGCGGCAGCGCACGCACACCGGGTCGTAGGGATGGTCGTTGATCTCGCAGCCGGCCACCACCGGGGTCCACTCGTCCAGCAGCCCGCCGAGGGTGCGGATCAGCCGCGTCTTGCCCTGCCCGCGCTCGCCCAGGAGAACGAGGTCGTGCCCGGCGAGCAGGGCGCGCTCGAGATGGGGGAGAACGGTGTCGTCGAAGCCGAGGATGCCGGGGAAGCGCGGCTCGCCGGATCTCAGCCGGGCGAGCAGGTTGTGGCGGATCTCGGCCTTCACCGATCGCTGGACGTGGCCGCTGGTGCGCAGCTCGCCCAGTGTGGTCTCGCGTGGTGTGGATGAACGCACGCGATCGACACTACGTCGCCGATGCGCGCGATCGCACCCGTCCGCCGCGGATTCCTTCGCCCCCCGCGACCGGGCGCGCCGGGACGCGAGCGAGACCCGGGTGTTGGGTCAGATGCGCCCGGCGGGGGAGACTGGGAGATGTGATGCGACCCGGTGAACGGAGTGAGGGAGGCGGCGCCGATGGCGCGATTCGGTGACGGCCTGGCCCTCGGCCCCGATCTGTCCAGTGCCGCCGTGTCCGCGGTCGAGCAGGCGCTCGCGCCGCTGTCCGCGGCGCCCGACCTGGTCTGCGTCTTCATCTCCGGGGACGACCCGGAGGAGATCGCGGCGGCGGCCCGGCGCGCGGCGCTGTCCGCGGCGCCCGCGCTGATGATCGGCTGCAGCGCGTCCGGGGTGATCGGCGGGGGCCGGGGCGTGGAGGACGCGGGCGCGGTCAGCGCGTGGGCGGCGGTGCTGCCCGGCGCGCGGCTGGAGGCGTTCCGGCTGGAGACCCTGAAGGCCGAGGACAAGCTGATCGTGGTCGGCATGCCGGAGGGGCAGGACGACGACGTGGTCGGGCTGCTGCTGGCCGACCCCTACAGCTTCCCGGTGGACGCGTTCGTCGAGCGCTCCGACGACGCGCTGCCCGGGCTCGCGCTGGTCGGCGGGCTCGCCGAGGCGGGCGAGCACGGCGACGCGCGGCTGTTCGTGGACGGCGACGTGCACGAGGACGGCGCGGTCGGCGTGGTCATCGGCGGCGCCGTCAGCGCGGCGACCGTCGTCAGCCAGGGCGCCCGCCCGATCGGCCCGGACATGGTGGTCACGAAGGCCGACGAGAACGTGCTGTACGAGCTGGCGGGCGTGCCGGCGCTGGAGAAGCTGGAGCAGATCGTCCTGGAGCTGCCGGAGGAGGAGCAGGAGCTGGCCGGGAGCGGCCTGCTGATCGGCGTGGCGATGGACGAGTACGCCGACGAGCACGAGCGCGGCGACTTCCTCGTCCGCGGCGTGGTCGGCGCCGACACCGACAGCGGCGCCATCGCGATCGGCGACGTGGTGGACGTCGGGCGGACCGTCCGGTTCCAGGTCCGCGACGCGGGCGCCGCCGAGGAGGAGCTGAGCGCGCTGCTCGACCGGTTCGACCTCGCGCCCGTCGAGGGCGCGCTGCTGATCTCCTGCAACGGCCGGGGGCAGGCGATGTTCCCCGACTCCGACCACGACGCCAAGGTGCTCGACCGGGCGTTCGGGCCGGCCGGGGTCGGCGGGTTCTTCGCCGCGGGCGAGATCGGCCCGGTCGCCGGGCGCAACCACGTGCACGGGTTCACCGCGTCCATCCTGGCCTTCGGCCGCGCGGAGGACCGCGAAGGCGCGGGGCACCCGGAATGAGCCGGGTGCTGGCGGTGGACATCGGCGGCACGAAACTGGCCGCGGCGGTCGTCGAGCCCGGCGGGCGGGTCGCCGCCTACGACCGGGTCGCGACCCCGAAGGGCGAGGGCCTGGACGCCGAGGGCCTGTGGCGGACGCTGACCGGGCTGCTCGACAAGGTGCACGCCGACGCCGGGTCGCCGCCGCTCGCCGGGGTCGGCGTCGGCTGCGGCGGCCCGATGACCTGGCCCGCCGCCGAGGTGTCGCCGCTCAACATCCCGGCGTGGCGGGGGTTCCCGCTGCGCGAGCGGCTGCGCGCCCGCCACCCGGGGCTGCCCGTCCACGTCCACAACGACGCCATCTGCGTCGCGATCGGCGAGCACTGGCGCGGCGCCGGGCGCGGCCGCGGCAACCTGCTGGGGATGGTGGTGTCCACCGGCGTCGGCGGCGGCCTGATCCTCGGCGGCCGGCTCGTGGACGGCGCGAGCGGCAACGCCGGGCACATCGGCCATGTGGTCGTCGAGCCGGACGGGCCGCCGTGCGAGTGCGGCGGGCGCGGCTGCCTGGAGGCGATCGCCCGCGGCCCCGGCCTGGTCGCGTGGGCGCGCGGGGAGGGCTGGCGGCCCGGCGGCCACGACGTCACCGGCGTCGAGCTGGCCTCCGACGCGCGCCGCGGCCACCCGGTCGCGGTCGCCGCGATGCGCCGCGCCGGCCACGCGATCGGCGTCGCGGTCGCGTCGGCGACCCACCTGTGCGACCTGGAGGTCGTCGCGATCGGCGGCGGGGTGTCGCAGGCGGGCGCGCTGCTGTTCGACCCGCTGGACAAGGCGTTCCGGGCGCACGCCCGGATGGCCTTCGCGCGCAAGACGCAGATCGTCCCCGCCGCGCTCGGGCAGACCGCCGGGCTGATCGGCGCCGCCGCGCTGATCTTCGCCCAAGATCGTTACTGGAGCGCCGGCTGAGCCCCGCGCCGTGCGAAGATCGTGGCATGAGCACCGTCTCCGTCGACGACGTCCGCGCCGCGCGCGACCTGCTCCGCGGGGTGGCGGTGCCCACCCCGCTGATCCCGTCCCGGGTGCTGTCGGAGCTGCTCGGCGGGCCGGTGCTGCTCAAGTGCGAGAACCTGCAGCGCACCGGCTCGTTCAAGATCCGCGGCGCGTACGTGCGGATCGCCCGGCTGAGCGACGCCGAGCGCGCCCGCGGGGTCGTCGCGGCCAGCGCCGGCAACCACGCGCAGGGCGTCGCGCTCGCCGCGTCCATGCTCGGCTGCGCGTCGACGGTGTTCATGCCGGTCGGCGCGCCGCTGCCGAAGATCGCGGCCACCAAGGGGTACGGCGCGCGGGTGCTGTTCCCCGGCCCGACCGTCGACGACTGCCTCGTCGCCGCGCGGAAGCACGCCGAGGAGACCGGCGCCGTCTTCATCCACCCGTTCGACCACCCGGACGTGGTGGCCGGTCAGGCCACGATCGGGCTGGAGATCCTGGAGCAGTGCCCGGACGTCGCGACCGTCGTCGGCGCGGTCGGCGGCGGCGGGCTGATGTCCGGCGTCGCCGCGGCGCTGAAGGGCGCGGCGAAGGACCTCGGCCGCGACGCGGGCATCAAGGTGATCGGCGCGCAGGCCAAGCGGGCGGCGGCGTTCCCGCCCTCGCTCGCGGCGGGCCGGCCCACCCGCATCGAGCTCCAGCCGACGATGGCGGACGGCATCGCGGTCGGCTGCCCCGGCGACCTCACCTACGCCCTGGTCACCGACCTCGTCGACGCCGTCGTCACGGTCACCGAGGAGTCGATCTCGCAGGCGCTGCTGCTGTGCCTGGAGCGCGCCAAGCAGGTCGTCGAGCCGGCGGGCGCGGCCGGGGTCGCGGCGCTGCTGGAGCACTCCTACGCGGTGAAGCCGCCGGCCGTGGTGCTGCTGTCGGGCGGCAACATCGACCCGCTGCTGCTGTCGAAGGTGCTGCGTCACGGCCTGGCGGGCGCCGGCCGGTACCTGGTCGTCCGGTGCCGCCTCAAGGACCGTCCCGGCGCGCTCGTCACGCTGCTGAGCGAGCTCGCCGAGCTGGGCGTCAACGTGCTGGACGTGATGCACGAGCGGGTCGCCGCGCGCCTGCACGTCGAGGAGGCCGAGGTGCTGATGCACCTGGAGACCCGCGGCGCCGACCACTCCGAGGACGTCATCGGCCGCCTCCGCGAAAAGGGCTACACCCTCACGCTCAGTTGATTGCACCGCCCTCGGCGTCAGGCGCTGGAGCGCCTTCCTTCAACGGGCGATGCGGCGATCGCTGCATCGCTCCGACTCGCTAGCGCTCGCTGCGCGATCGGATTCTCGCTCCGCTCGAATCCGGCTTCGCTCGCGATCGCAACGCTGATGTCGTGGGTGGTCGGGCTTGCGGCGAGGGAGCAGGGCTCCCTCGCCGCAGCACTCGTCAGAGGGCGGGCTTGCCCTCGGAGTAGAGCCACTTGGTGGCCCAGTCGTCCAGGTTCTTGTGCGAGATCTTCTCGGCGAACGCGACGAACTCCTTCGTCGAGGCGTTGCCGTAGCGGTGGCTCGTGGGCCACGCCTTCAGCAGCTTGTAGAACGCCTTGTCGCCGATCGTCGTGCGCAGGACGTGGATGGCCATCGCGCCGCGGTCGTAGACCAGGCCGTCGAAGATGTGGTCGCGGCCCGGGTCCGCGACCTTGCCCTTCCACAGGTCGTCGCTCGCGGGCGTGGCGTAGTCGGCGTTGAAGCTGTCCTGGACGGGCTTGCCGGTGAACTTCTCGTAGTACAGCCACTCCGAGTAGGTCGCGAAGCCCTCGTTGAGCCAGATGTCGGCCCACCGCTGCGGCGACACCGCGTCGCCGAACCACTGGTGGCCGAGCTCGTGCGCGAGCAGGTCGCCGCTCGGGATCGCGCCCGGGTGGCGGCCGAGGTCGTACACCGGGCGGCCCTGGGTCTCCAGCGCGTACCCGACGCCCGCCTTCACCGTGACGCCGCCGGTGGAGGTGAACGGGTAGCGGCCGTAGATCCCGGCCTCGAAGTCCACGACCTGCGCGGTCTGCTCGTTGAACTTCTTGGCGTCCGCGGCCGAGATGCCCATCGCGTGGTCGGTCGCGGTCAGGTTCGGGACGCCGCCCTTCGTGCGCCCGTTGACCACGTCGTACTTGCCGAACGCGACCATGGCCAGCTCGCTGGCCATCGGGTTGCGCGCCTCCCAGCGCGTGGTGGTCAGCCCGCCGCTGGTGCGCCTGCCGGTCAGGTCGCCGTTGGCGAGCGTGGTGAGGTCCTTCGGCGCGGTGAGCGTGAAGGAGTACGTCGCCTTGTCGGTCGGGTGGTCGTTCACCGGGTAGACGGTGGCGGCGCCGATCGGCTGGTTCAGCATGATCCCGCCGTCGGCCGTCGGGATCCACCCGGAGACGCCCAGCGCCGGATCGTTGATCGTCTGCGGGACGCCGGAGTAGACGGCCCGGACCTGGAAGCGGCGGTGCTCGCGCAGCCCCTTCCGCGGCGTGATCACCAGCTCCTGCGTCCCGGTCCGCTTGTAGGACGCCGGGTGCCCGTCCACCGTCAGCGACGAGATCTTCAGCGGGCCCTGGAAGTCCAGGTCGAACCGCGACAGGTCCTGGGTGGCCCGCGCGGTGACCGTCGTGACGGCCTGGATCGCCTTCGTCTTCGGGTCGTAGCGCAGCGCGATGTCGTAGTGGGCGACGTCGTAGCCGCCGTTGCCCATGTCCGGGAAATAGGGGTCGCCCGCGCCGGGCGCCCCCGGGGTGAACCGTACGGCGTCCGCGCCGGCGGGGGCCGCCGCCGACACCAGGAGGCCCGCCGCGGCGCCGAGCGCCACGACGGCCAGGGCTCTGGGGGATCTGCTCATCGACCTCGTCCTCGGGTGAGACGACACAAGTGGATCAAGACTTTCCCGTGCCGGGGCGGTGTTCAAGCGCGTTTCCATCTCGAATTCGTCGCCGAGGGACGGATTTCGCGGCGGAACCGGGGCTTTCCGGGAGTCTTACCGTTCCTTCACCGCGCCGGGCGGCCCTTCTTGTACAGCCAGGCGTCGAAGAAGGCGTCCAGGCTCTTGCCGGAGACCTTGTTCGCCATCGCGATGAACTGCTGCGTCGTGCCCGTCGAGTACTTGCGGTCCTTGGTCCAGGTCTGGAGCAGCCGGTAGAAGGCGTCCTCGCCGATCCGGTCGCGCAGCGCGACCAGCGTCATGCCGCCCCGGTCGTACACCGAGCGCCCGAACATCTGGCGGCGCCCCGGGTTGCCCGGCGGGACGCTCCACAGCTCGCCGGCCGACCCCTCGCGGTACCGCTCGTCGAACTGCTCCTTGACGCTCGGCCCGCCGGACTTCTCGCCCCACAGCCACTCCGCGTACGTCGCGAAGCCCTCGTTCAGCCAGATGTCCTGCCAGCGGCCGACACTCACGCTGTCGCCGAACCACTGGTGCGACAGCTCGTGCGCGACGACCGTCGGCTGGAGCCCGAACGCCCCGTACACCGGCCGGGTCTGGGTCTCCAGCGCGAAGTCGACCTGCGCGTTGTCGATCAGCCCGCCGGCCGAGTCGAACGGGTACGGGCCGAACAGCTTGGACCACTGGTCGATGACGTCGGCGTTCAGCTTGGCGAACGCGTCCACGTTCACGCCCGGCACGCTCGGGTCGACCGCGGTGATGACCGGGATGCCGCTCGCGGTCTTGCCCGTCCGGACCTCGAACCGGCCGACGTCGACCGTCGCGAGGTAGGTCGCCATCGGCTCCTTGACGTGCCAGGTCGTGGTGGTCGCGGCGCGGCGGTCGGCGGCCGGGACGACCGACGGGCCGCCGATCGGCGATGCGCCGCCGGGCGACTCGCCGCCGCCCCCGCCACCGCCGGGTCCGCCGGGCAGGGTGGGGGCGCCGCCGCCCCCCGATCCCGTCACGGGCGTCGTCGGCTCGCCGTTGGCGATCGCCGTCAGCCCCTGCGGCACGGTGACCTCGAAGTCGAAGGTGGCCTTGTCGCTCGGATGGTCGTTGGCCGGGAACCAGGTGTGCGCGCCGCTCGGCTCGCAGGCGATGAAGACCCCGTCGGACGTGCGGACCCACCCGTAGGTGCCGAGGATCGGGTCGGAGATGGTGCGCGGCGTCCCCGAGTACTTCACCACCGTGGTGAACTTCGCGCCCTTCGGCAGTTCCTTGGCGGGGGAGACCTCCAGCTCGCTGCCCGCCCGCTGCTGCCGCGCGGGCTTGCCGTTCACGGTGATGGAGGAGACGGTGAGGCCGGTCAGGTCGAGGTTGAAGCGGCCCAGCTGCTCCTTGGCCGTCGCGGTGATCGTCGCCGTGGCGTCCAGCTGGGTGGACGCGTCCGGCGTGATGTTCAGCTTCAGGCTGTAGTTCTGCACGTCGTAGCCGCCGTTCCCGTCGCCGGGGACGTACGGGTCGCCGGCGGTCGTCGGGCCGGCGGGGCCCGCGGCGGCGGACGAGGCCGAGGACGGCCCGGACCCCGAGTCGCCGTCGCCGATCGTGACGTGGCAGGCGGTCAGCGAGCCCGCGACGGCGAGCGCCGCCAGCCCGGCGGCGCCGCGGAGCGCGGTGCCCCGGCCGCGGCGGGGACTGGGGGAGTATCCGGCCATATGCACGCCGCCCAGCCTGCCCGTGCCGGGCCGTGCCGGGCAACTCCGGGACGCCTCAGTTGCGCATGTACGGGTTGGGAACATGCGAGCCGGCGTTGATGACCACCGTCCTTGCGACCTTGTCGTGCAGCGCCTGCTTGCGCGGGTCCCACAGGATCCACAGCACGTCGATGAGCCAGATCAGGCAGCAGATCTCGCCGAGGATGTTGTAGAACGCCGCGCGGGCCGCCGACTGCCCGGTGCTCACCGCGAGGCCGTCGTCCTGCCGGACGACCCGGATCTTCAGCAGCATCTTGCCGAGCGTCTGCCCCCACCTGGCGGTCATCAGCCAGAAGTAGAGGAAGCTCAGCACGATGCTGACGGCGTTGGTGCCGACGCGGGCGCCGTTGTACATGCTCCCGTTGTTGTTGACCACGTTGTCCCAGTTGATGAACGGCAGAGAGATCAGCCCGGTGACGACGCCGATGATGATCGCGTCGATGACGGCCGCGCCGAGGCGCGCCCAGCGGCTGGCCAGCCCCGCGGACGGGTCGGCGTACTCGCCCTGCCCGCCGCCCTGGTACCTGGGCAGTCCTCCGTAGGGGTCGCCGTAGCCGGGGTAGGGCTGCTGCTCCCCGTAGCCCGGCTGGCCGCCGTAGGGCTGCTGTCCGTACTGCTGTTGGTCGCCGTAACCCGGTTGACCGTAACCGGGCTGGCCCTGGCCGGGCTGGCCGTAGCCGGGCTGGCCCTCCTGGCCCGGCTGGCCGTAGCCGGGCTGGCCGTAGCCCGGCTGTTCGCCGTACGGCTGCTGCCCGCCGTACGGCGGACCGCCATACGGTCCGGGCTGCTGCTGCCCGTGCGGCCGGTCTTCCGGCTGGTCCCCGGACGGGGGGTCATTGGGCGGTTGCGTCATGCCTGAGAGGTTCGCCGCGCCGCGTCCGTCCAAACCTCGCCGCCGCTTCGGGCACCGCAATGTTTACCGCGCGGATGATCGAGGGTTGCCCCCGGCGCGGGAATCAGGTACGCGCGTACGGGTCGGGCGCCCATGCGGGCGCACGCACCACGACCGTCCCGGCCACCATGTCGTGCACGGCCTGCCGGTCGCCGTCCCACAGGATCCACGCGTCGTCGAGCATCACGATGAGCCCGAACAGCCCGCCGAACGGCAGCAGGATGTTCAGCACCGTCGTGAGGATCGCGCCCAGGTAGATGAACGCCTGCCGGACCATGATCTGGCCCCAGCCGGCGGCCGTGTGGTCGCCGGCCCGCACCACCCGGATCCCGACCGCGCGCTTGCCGAGCGTCTGCCCCCACCTGGCGTGCTGGATCGTGTAATAGGCGAAGCCGAGCAGGATCACGACGACGTAGCCGGCGAACAGGCGCGGGAGGTTGTACATGTCCAGCGGGTCGTCGAGGGTCCGTCCGCTCTCGGTGACCTCCCGCATCCGGTCCCAGCGGATGGACAGCAGCAGGACCGGCAGCCCGAAGATCCCGACGATGAGGTTGTCGAGGAGCCCGGCCACGAACCGCAGCCCGCGCCCGGCCAGGACGTTCGCCTGCCCGGGGCCGAAGGGCGGCTGGCCGTAACCGCCCGGCCCGTAGCCGCCTCCGTAGGGCCCGTAACCGGGCGGCGCCTGCCCGTACGGCGCCTGCGGCCCGTAGGGAGCCTGGCCATATCCGGCCTGGCCGGTTCCGGGCGGCGGGCCGTAACCCGGTGCGGGAGCCCCGCCGGGCGGCGGGCCGTAGCCGGGCCCGGGAGCGCCACCGGGCGGGGGCGCGAACCCGGGCCGCGGGGCTCCGGGGGGCGCGCCGTACGACCCCTGGTACGGCGGAGGACGGTCGTCGGCCGGTTCCGCCGGCGCGGGGACGTCCGGCCGGGCGGGCTCAGCGGCCTCCGCAGGCGGCGCGGCCGCCGCGTCGGGGGAGGCCCAGCCCTGGTCGGACGGCTCGTGGCTCGGCGGCGCCCCGGAATCCTTGGGCGGCTCGGCGTTCTGCGGCGGTTCGGTCATGAGCCCACAGTGTGCCCGTCCCGGCCGGCGTCCGCTCGCCGGCGCCCTGACCGGCCCTGGACACCGCCGTCCCGGGACCGGTCAAGCCGCGCGCCGGCGGAGCGTCACAGGTTGCCGCGGCGCTCCTGCTCCCGCTCGATCGCCTCGAACAGCGCCTTGAAGTTGCCCTTGCCGAAGCCGAGCGACCCGTGCCGCTCGATCAGCTCGAAGAACACCGTCGGACGGTCCTGGACGGGCTTGGTGAAGATCTGCAGCAGGTAGCCGTCCTCGTCCCGGTCCACCAGGATGCGGCGCTCCTTCAGCTCCTCGATCGGCACCCGCACCTGCCCGATGCGCTCGCGCAGCTCCGGGTCCTCGTAGTAGGAGTCGGGGCTGTCCAGGAACTCCACGCCGGCCGCGCGCATCCGGTCCACCGAGGCCAGGATGTCGTTGGTGGCCAGCGCGATGTGCTGGACGCCGGGCCCGCCGTAGAACTCCAGGTACTCGTCGATCTGCGACTTGCGCCTGCTCTCCGCCGGCTCGTTCAGCGGGAACTTCACCTTCCGGGTGCCGTCCGCGACGACCTTCGACATCAGCGCGGAGTACTCGGTCGCGATGTCGTCGCCGACGAACTCGGCCATGTCGGTGAAGCCCATGACGCGGTGGTAGAACTCGGCCCACTCGTCCATGCGCTCGACGTTGCCGACGCAGTGGTCGATCGCCTGGAAGAACCTCTTGTCCGGCGGCTCGACGATCGGGTCGGCGGCCTCGAAGCCCGGCAGGTACGGGCCGGAGTAGTTGGAGCGGTCGACCAGCGAGTGCCGCGTCTCGCCGTAGGCGGCGATCGCCGCGATCGTCACCTTGCCGTGCTCGTCCTCCAGGACGTGCGGCTCCTCGACGCCCGTCGCGCCCTTGGCGAGCGCGTGCCGGTACGCGTGCTCCACGTCCGGCACCTCGATCGCCAGGTCGACGATCCCGTCGCCGTGCTCGGCGATGTGCCGGCCGATCGCGGTCCCCGCCTTCACCGGGCCGCGGAACACGAACCGGGCGCCGCCCGACTCCAGCACGTGCACCGCCTCGTCCGGGCTGCCGTTCTCCGGGCCGCGGTAGGCGACCCGGCGCATCCCGAAGGCGGTCGAGTAGTAGTGCGCCGCCTGCTTGGCGTTGCCGACGGCGAAGACGACGGCGTCCATGCCCTTGACCGGAAACTCATCCATGCCCACTAATCTGGGCATACGCCTACAAGGTGCGCAACAGTCGCCGAAACTACTGGGCAATCTGTACAGTCATCGAGGGAAACGGCCGGTCGCCCTGTACAGCGTGACCAGGGCCACACGACGCCGGGAGGACACCGTGCCCATCGACGAGCTGGACGGCCGGCTGATCGAGATGTTCGCCGCCGAGCCCCGCGTCGGGGTGCTGGAGGCGTCCCGCCGCCTCGGCGTCGCGCGCGGCACCGTCCAGGCCCGCCTGGACCGGCTGGCGCGCGACGGCGTCCTCGCCGGCTTCGGCCCCGAGATCGACCCGGCCGCGCTCGGCTACGGCGTCACCGCGTTCGTCACCCTGCAGCTGCGGCAGGCCGGCGGGCACGACCCCGTCGCCCGCCGCCTCGCCCAGGTGCCCGAGGTGATCGAGGCGCACACCATCACCGGCCCCGGCGACATGCTCTGCCGCATCGTCGCGCGCAGCAACGCCGACCTGCAGCGCGTCATCGACGTGGTCGTGGACGTGGCGGGCGTCGAGCGCGCCTCCTCGGTGATCTCGCTCGCCAACCAGATCCCGTACCGCACCCTCCCCCTCGTGCGAAAGGTGTCCTCGGAGGCGCACACGTGTGCGCCTTCGAGGACACCTTGAAAACACTGTTCGCGGCCCGGCCGGACGACTACCTCAGCGTTGCGATCGCGTGCGAAGCCGGATTCGAGCGGAGCGAGAATCCGATCGCGCAGCGAGGCCCCCAGGGCCGAGCCGGAGCGATGCAGCGATCGCCGCTTTGCCCGTTGAAGGAAGGCGCCCCAGCGCCTGACGCCGAGGGCAAAGCAATGAATAGGGCGTCAGCCGCCGTAGGGGGTCGCGTCGAGGATCTCGACGGTCATGCTGCGGCCGTTCGGCAGCGTGTAGGTGGCCTTGTCGCCGACCTTCTTGCCGTTGATCGCGGCGCCGAGCGGCGACTTCGGCGAGTACACGTCGATGGGGGCGCCGACCTCCTCGCGGGAGGCGAGCAGGAACGTGACCTCCTCGTCGTCGCCCTCGAAGGTGACCGTGACGGTCATGCCCGGGCCGACCACGCCCTCGGTGCGCGGCGCCTCGCCCACGCGGGCGTTCTCCAGGATGCCCTGGAGCTGGAGGATGCGGCCCTCGATCTTGCCCTGTTCCTCCTTGGCCGCGTGGTAGCCGCCGTTCTCGCGCAGGTCCCCTTCCTCCCGCGCCGCCTCGATCTTCTGAGCGATCTCGATGCGGCCCGGGCCCGACAGGTGGTCCAGCTCGGACTTGAGCCGGTCGTACGCCTCCTGGGTCAGCCAGGTGACGTTGTCAGCGCGGGTCTCGGTCACGGGTACTCCTCATCCACATGTTGCGATCCTCGCCGGCCCTCGCGGGCGGGCGCCACATCGACATGAAGTGCGGCCGGGTGAAACCTCAAGCCTATCCGGTGTGTGCGGGTAAAGGTTCCCTGAACTCGGCGTGCGCAACCGGCCAATCGGGTTTCGCCCGCCGATGGGGCGAACCGGGCGTTCGGGGCCCGGCCGGCCTCACGCCTTGCGGCAGTCCTGCAGCTGGGCGCTGGTCGCCTTGCCCGGCGTCGGCAGCGTCTCCGACAGGCCCGCCTTCGACGTCCCGGCCGGCGCCGTCACGTCCTTCTTCGCGATCGTCGTCATGTTCTCGTCGAAGGCGGTCAGGGTGCAGTGCACCACGTCCCCCTTCGGCTTGGCGATCGAGAAGTTCACCTCGATGGAGCCGGGGCGCGCGTCGTAGGTGATCAGCTGCGCGTCGATGCCGGGGGTCTGCCCGACATGCGCGGCGATGAACCCGAAGCCGCCCGCGGCGACCGCGCACACGATCCCGATGATCACAAGGCCGAGCCGGCCCCGCTTCGGCTCGGCGGGCGCCGCCGGCTCCGACACACTCGTTGTCATGGCGGGGAATCTCCGTGCGAGGTGCGGACGTTGTCAGGGACAATTCTCGTCCATGCGATCGCGTGCTCCGCACCGGGGTGCGCCTGCGCTGGAATTTTCGCTGAGAGGGAGATCCCCAGGTGTCCGAGGTCATCGACGGTACGACATGCGCCGGGCCCGACGGGGGCGCGCAGCCGCTGCGCCTGATGGCGGTGCACGCGCACCCCGACGACGAGTCCAGCAAGGGCGCGGCCACGATGGCCAGGTACGTCGCCGACGGCGTGGAGGTACTGGTCGTCACGTGCACCGGCGGCGAGCGCGGCGACATCCTGAACCCGGCGATGGACCGCCCGGAGATCAAGGCCGACATCGGCAAGGTGCGCGAGGCCGAGATGGCCCGGGCCCGCGAGATCCTCGGCGTCCGCCAGCACTGGCTCGGCTTCGTCGACTCCGGCTTCCCCGAGGGCGACCCGCTGCCGCCGCTGCCCGAGGGCTGCTTCGCGCTGGAGCCGCTGGAGACCGCGAGCGAGCCGCTGGTGCGCGCCGTCCGCGAGTTCCGCCCGCATGTGATGCTGACCTACGACGAGAAGGGCGGCTACCCCCACCCCGACCACGTGAAGTGCCACGAGGTGTCGGTGGAGGCGTTCGAGGCCGCCGGCGACCCCGAGCGCTACCCGGACGCGGGGGAGCCGTGGCAGCCGCTCAAGCTCTACTACCACATGACCTTCAGCAAGGACCGCATCCTCGCGCTGCACGCCGCGATGGAGAAGGCGGGCCTCGAGTCGCCGTACCACGAGTGGATCGCGGGCTTCGAGGACGAGAAGGAGAAGCGCGCGAAGTGGGAGGTCACGACCCGGGTGCCGTGCGCGGACTTCTTCGAGACCCGTGACCGCGCGCTGCTGGCCCACGCGACCCAGATCGACCCCAACGGGTTCTGGTTCCGCGTCCCGCTGGACGTCCAACGCGAGGCATGGCCGACCGAGGACTACCATTTGGCCAGGTCCCTGGTCGACACCGAGGTGCCGGAGGGCGACCTGTTCGCCGGCATCCGGGAGAAGGTGTGTCTCTAGTGCTTCCGCTCGCTCACGCCATTCCGCTCAACAACGACACGGTCAGCCCCGGCCTGCTCGGCTTCGGGGTCTTCCTGGCGCTGCTGGTCGCGCTGGTGTTCCTCGTCCGCTCGATGAACAAGCAGATGAAGAGGATCCAGGCGCCCCGCGAGGCCGACCTCAAGCAGCAGGAGTGGGAGCGGGCGCAGGCTGCGAGGGCGGCGGCGGCCGCCGACAAGGCGGGCGAGGAGCCCGCCGGCTCCGCCTAAGCCCGGCGGACCACGGCCCATGAGCGACGCGCACCCCGAGCACGCCGCGCGCGGAGCCGTGCCCGCCGACCGGCCGTCCAGGGCGGACGCCCTGCTGCGGCCGCGGGCCGGCGCGGCGCGCGTCACCTTCTTCGAGCTGTTCTTCGACCTGGTCTTCGTCTTCGCGGTGACCCAGCTGTCGCACCGGCTGCTGGAGCACCTGACCGCCCGCGGCGCCGCCGAGACGCTGCTGCTCCTGCTGGCGGTCTGGTGGGCGTGGATGTACACCTGCTGGACCACCAACTGGTTCGACCCGGACCATCCGGCGATCCGGCTGATGCTGGCCGGCGTGATGATCGCCGGGCTGTTCATGGCGGCGATGCTGCCCGGCGCGTTCGGGCACAACGGGATGTGGTTCGCCGCCGCCTACGTGATCATCCAGGTGGGGCGGACCCTGTTCGTCGTCGCCGCCACCTGGAACCACGAGCTCGGCCGCAACTTCCAGCGGGTCCTGTTCTGGCTGGTGGTGGCCGCCGCCCTGTGGATCGGCGGCGCCCTCGTCCACGACCCGGGCGCCCGCGCCGGGCTGTGGCTGCTGGCCGTGGCCCTGGAGTACCTCGCCCCGTGGCACGGGTACGCCACGCCGCTGCTCGGCCGGTCCAGCACCGCCGAATGGACGATCGACGGCGGCCACATGGCCGAACGCTGCCAGCTGTTCATCATCATCGCGCTGGGCGAGTCGGTCCTGGTCACCGGCGCGACGCTGGGCGGGCACACGCCCACGGCCGGGGTCGCGGCCGGGTTCGTGTCGGCCTTCGCCGGCGCCGTCGCGCTCTGGTGGATCTACTTCGACCACACCGCCGAGAAGGCCGCCGAGCGGATCGCCTCGTCCGCCGACCCGGGACGGCTCGGCCGGTCCGCCTACACCTTCATCCACATCGTGATGGTCGCCGGCATCATCGTCGGCGCCGTCGCGGACGAACTGGTGATGGCGCATCCCGGCGGCCACATGACCACCGGCTTCGCCGCCGTCGCGGCGGGCGGCCCGGCCCTGTTCGTCTTCGGGCACGCGCTGTTCAAGCGGGCCGTCTTCGGCGAGTTCACCCGGGCCCGCCTCACCGCGCTGCTCGCCCTCGCCGGGCTGGCCGCGATCGCCTTCGCGTTCACCCCGCTGACCCTGCACATCTGCGCCACGGTCGTGGTGGCCGCGCTGGCGCTGTGGGACGTCCGCGCCTACCGGCTGCGCCACCGCGACCTCGGCGTCCCCGCGATGCCGTCCGCTCCGCTCCGCGAGGCGGAAGCGCCGCTGGCCGAGCACTGAGCCTGCCGGTTTCGGCGCCGCGCGCCGGGAAGGACCCCGGCGTGCGCGCGAAATTCGAGGACTCCTACCGGGCGCTCCCGCCGGACGCCGCCCGGCTGCTCCGGCTGCTGGGCCTGCAGCCCGGCGACGACTTCGGCCCCGCCGCGGCGGCCGTCCTCGCCGACGTCCCCGAGGCCGGCGCCCGCGACCTGCTCCGGACGCTCGCCGAACACGGCCTCGTGGACGACGCGGGCGGCGGCCGGTACCGGCTGCGCGGGCCCGTCGGCGACTACGCGCGCGAATGGTCCGCGCGGGAGGACACCGGGCAGGAGCGGGACGCCGCGCTCCACCGCGTCCTGGACCACTACCTCGCCGGCGGCGCCTCCGGCGAGGCCGGACTCCAGGCGGAGGGCCTCGCGCTGCTGCACCGGGAACGCTGGACGGAGGCCGCCGAGGCGCTCGAAGAGGGGCTGCGGCTTGCCGAGCGGGACGGCGACCGCCGCACGGTCCTGCTGGCCCGCCACAACCTCGCCCGCGCGCTGCTGGAGACCGGCGCCCTCGACCGCGCCATCCGGCTGCTGGGGCCGCTCCCGGACGAGTTCGCCGCGCTCTCCGACGACCACGACCGGGCCCGCGCCCTCACCACGCTCGGCGAGGCGTACCTGCGCGCCGGGCGCCCCGTCGCGGCGACCAACTTCTTCGGGCAGGCGCTGGAGATCGTCCGGGGGGAGGAGTCGGCGGAGCAGGAGGGCGACGCCTTCGTGCACATCGCCGACGCCGCCCGCGAGCGGGGCGACGCCGCAGCCGAGGCCGCCGCCCTCGACCACGCGCTGGCCCTCTACCAGAAGGTCCCCACGCCCAAAGCCGACCAACTACAACGCCGCCGCAACAACCTCAACCCCTGACCTACCCCAACAGGGGCGAGAGGTCGTCCCCAGCCACGCGCCGACCCAAGCCGTCGCGATCGCGAGCGAAGCCGGATTCGAGCGAAGCAAGAATCCGATCGCGCAGCGAGGCCCCCAGGGCCGAGTCGGAGCGATGCAGCGATCGCACGCATTGCCCGCCGAAGGGAGGGCCCCCAGGGCCCGACCGCCAAGGGCGGTGCAATCAACACAGCGATCGCACGCATCGCCCGTTGAAGGGAGGGCCTCCAGGGCCCGACCGCCTAGGGCGGTGCTTAGAACTTCCTGTGGTCCCAGCTGACTATGGTGTCGGGGTCCATGACGACGAGGACGCGCTTGGACATGGCCTGCTCGATGCCGGCGGCCATGGCGGGGTCGATGGGCTCGCCGACCTCGGGGACGGGCAGGCCGGCCATGCGGGAGCCGACGACGTAGCCGATCTTGTGCAGCTCGTCGCGGTCCTCGATGACGAGGCCGCGGCCGTAGAGCGCGACGCCGCGCAGCTCGTTGTACTCGACGCCGTCCTCGACGAGGCAGGTCATCGTGGGGTTGCGGCGCAGGTTCACGACCTTCTGCGACGAGTGGTACGTGGTGAACGCGATCTTGCCGTCGAGCAGGGCGTAGAACATGGTGACCAGGTGGGGTTCGCCGTCCTTGCCGATGGTGGCGACCTGGACCTTGAAGTTGGCGGCGAGGTAGGCGGCGACCTCGTCCGGAGTCATCTTGATCTTGTCGCGCTTGCTTCCGGCCACGCGGCTCTCCTCTGCTCGCATCGGTCCAGGACGCGGCCAGAATAACCAAGCGCTTGCAACGTCCGGCACCCGGCACCATGGAGGGATGTCGGTCCGCGATCTGCTCGTCCTCGGCTCCGCCAGCGCGGTGCCCACCAAGGCCCGCAACCACAACGGCTACCTGCTCCGCTGGGACGGCCATGGGCTGCTGTTCGACCCCGGCGAGGGGACGCAGCGGCAGATGGCGCACGCCGGCGCGGCCGCGAACGACGTGACGTGGATCTGCGTGACGCACTTCCATGGCGACCACTGCCTCGGCGTGCCCGGGATCGTGCAGCGGATCGCGCGCGACGGGGTGGCGCACCCGGTGGACGCGGCGTTCCCCGCGAGCGGCCTGCCGTACTGGGAGCGGCTGCGGCACGCGTCGGTGTTCCGGGACACCGAGGTGATCCGGGAGCGGCCGGTGTCGGGGGAGTGGATGGCGCTCGACACCGGCGACGCGCCGTTCTCGCTGGTCGCGCGCCGGTTGTCGCATCCGGTGGAGGCGTACGGGTACCGGCTGGAGGAGCCGGACGGGGTCACGATGCTGCCCGAGCGGCTCGCCGAGCGCGGTGTGCGCGGCCCGCTCGTCCGCGAACTGCAGGAGCACGGCCGCGTGACGGCGCCGGACGGCCGCACGGTGACGCTGGAGGAGTGCAGTACGCGGCGGCCGGGCCAGAAGGTCGCGTTCGTGATGGACACCCGGCTCTGCGACGGCGTCGGCGAACTGGCGGACGGCGTCGACATGCTGATCATCGAGTCGACGTTCCTGGACGAGGACGCCGCGCTGGCCGCCGAGTACGGGCACCTCACGGCGGGGCAGGCGGGCCGGGTCGCGAAGGAGGGCGGCGTCCGGCACCTGGTCCTGACGCACTTCTCCGAGCGGTACCGGCCCGAGGACGAGCACCGCTTCCGCGACGAGGCCGCCGCGGTGTTCGGCGGCGAGGTGTCGCTCGTCCACGACCTGGACCGGATCCCGCTGCCGCCGAGGCGGGTGGCAAAACCTCGTCCGCCACAGTGACACGGCGCCGCGACGGGGCAGAACACCGGGCATGGCGGAAGAAGTCGATGTCGTCGTGATCGGTCTCGGGCCCGGCGGGGAGGACGCGGCGGGCCGGCTGGCCGAGGCGGGCCTGTCCGTGGCGGCCGTGGAGTCCCGGCTGGTGGGCGGGGAGTGCCCGTACTACGCGTGCGTCCCGACGAAGATGATGGTGCGCGCCGCGGGCCTGCTCGCCGACGGCACCCGCATCCCCGGGATGGCCGGCGACTCGATCACCCGGCCCGACTGGGCCCCGGTCGCGGCCCGGATCTGCGACGAGGCGACCGACTCGTGGACCGACACCGCCGCCGCCGACCGGCTCACCGGGCGGGGCGCCCGGCTGGTGCGCGGCGAGGGCCGCATCACCGGGCCGCGCGAGGTCACGGTCGGGGACGAGGTGTTCCGGGCCCGCCGCGGCATCCTGATCAACACCGGCACCTCGCCCACCGCCCCGCCGGTCGACGGGCTCGCGGACGTCCCGTTCTGGACGAACCGGGAGGTCGTGCAGGCCACCGAGGTGCCGGAGTCGCTGCTGGTGCTGGGCGGCGGCGTCGTCGGCGTGGAGATGGCCCAGGTCTTCTCCCGCTTCGACAGCCGCGTGACGGTCGTGGAGGCGGCCGACCGGCTGCTGCTGAACGAGGAGCCGGAGTCGGGCGACCTGCTCCGCGAGGTCTTCGAGCGCGAGGGAATCGGCGTGCGGACGGGCGCGAAGGTCACCGGCGCGTCCTACGCCGGCGGCGAGTTCCACCTCCATCTCGGCGAGGAGACCCTGACCGCCGACCGGCTGCTCGTCGCGGCCGGCCGCCGCCCCAACCTCAGGGGCCTCGGCCTGGAGGCCGTCGGCCTGGACGAGACCGCCCGGCAGATCGACGTGGACGGGCACATGCGCGCCGCCGACGGCGTCTGGGCGATCGGCGACATCACCGGCAAGGGCGCGTTCACGCACGTGTCGATGTACCAGGCGTCCGTCGCCGTCCGGGACATCCTCGGTGAGGAGGGCCCGCAGGCCGCCTACCGGGCCGTGCCGCGCGTGACGTTCACCGACCCCGAGATCGCCGCCGTGGGCCTCACGGAGGCGCAGGCCCGCGACCAGAACCTGCCGGTCCGCACGGGCGTCGCGCGGATTCCCGACTCGACGCGCGGCTGGATCCACAAGGCGGGCAATGACGGCTTCGTCAAGCTGGTGGAGAGCGCGGAGTGGGGGGTGCTGGTGGGCGCCACCGCGGCGGGGCCGTCCGGCGGGGAGGTCCTGGGCGCGCTCGCCGTCGCCGTGCACACCGAGGCCCCCACCGCCGCCCTCCGCGAGATGATCTACGCCTATCCCACCTTCCACCGCACGATCGAGACGGCCCTCGCCGCCCTGGACGGCTAGCGCTGCGGCTAGCCCTGCGGGGGGCGCCTGCGGCGCATCACCCGGGGCAGCGCGGTGGCGGCCCGGCCGACCTTGAAGCTGACCGAGTTCCGGACCGAGTCGAGTTCGTGCTGCGCGCGGGCCCGCTGGTCCTCGATGCGGGCGAGGCGCTCCTTGAGCTCGCGCACCTGGTTCTTCTTCTTCGGCTTCGGTGCGGGCCTGCCCTTGACGCGCACGAGGCGCCGCCCGGCGACCTCCTGCGTCTCGTGCCAGAGGTCGTCCTGCGCGCCGAGCCACTCCAGCAGGTCGTCCTGGACGGGCTTCGCGTCGCCCCACGTCCCGTAGAACTTCTGCGGGGTGACGCAGACCGCGCGCAGCCCGTCGACGGCCACCGCCTCCCAGACGGCGGCGGAGACGCCCGGGGTGTGCTCGGAGCGGTAGTCGTCGCAGACGATGACGCCCTCGACGGGCAGCATGACGTGCGCGGCCTGGATGTCGCCGCGCACGTGCTCGTACAGGTGGGAGGCGTCCACGTGCACGAACCGGCAGCTCTCCGGCTGGACGTGGTCGAGGATCGCCGAGGTGGGGGCCTGGACGATCTGCGGGAGGCCGTCGTGGAAGGCGCGGTAGTTGGCCTCGAAGGCGGTGCGGGTCAGCGTGGCGTACGACCCCTCCATCTCGGCCTGGTTGGAGTCGTCGGGCGCCTCCGAGTCGAACAGGTCGCACACGGTGAAGTTCTCGCCGTCGCGCAGGTGGCGGCCCATGAGGATGGCGCTCTTGCCCAGGTAGGAGCCGAGTTCCACCAGGTCGCCGGACTGCCCGAGCCGGTCCTGGCGTTCCAGGAACCAGGTGAACAGCCGCTGGTCGACCTTGGGGAACCAGCCGTCGACGTCGTCGAGCGTGGCGGGGAGGGAGGGCCGGGATTCGATCATGATGTGAAGCTCCAACATCATCGTGTGCGGGGAGCGGGGGGCACGAGGTGAAGCGGTGCGGATCGTGCAGTCGAGGGTCCGTGGGGGCGGACCGGATCACCGCGCGTCATCATAGGGGCGGCCTGCTCACCGGCAACCCGCCGAAACGGGACGGTCCGGCCCGTGAACCGGCCGCCGGATGGGGCAGGATCGGGGCATGAACCGCCTCAAGGACGCGACCAGCCCGTACCTGCTGCAGCACGCCGGGAACCCGGTGGACTGGTGGGAGTGGAGCGCCGAGGCGTTCGCCGAGGCGCGCAGGCGGGACGTTCCGGTGCTCCTTTCCGTCGGATATGCCGCTTGCCACTGGTGTCACGTGATGGCGCACCAGTCCTTCGAGGACGGTGAGACCGCCCGGCTCATGAACGAGATGTTCGTGAGCGTCAAGGTGGACCGGGAGGAACGTCCCGACATCGACGCGGTCTATATGGAGGCCACGCAGGCGATGACCGGTCAGGGCGGGTGGCCGATGACCGTGTTCATGACGCCCGACGGTCACCCCTTCTACTGCGGAACGTACTTCCCCCGGGCCCAGTTCCAGGCGCTCTTGCAGGCCGTCCACAAGGCGTGGAGGGAGCAGCGCGACGATGTGGCCGCGCAGGGGCAGCAGGTCGTCGAGGCGCTGACGTCGCGCGGGAGCGGTCTCCCGGGGAGTGAGGCGCCCGGCGAGGAGCGGCTCGCGCATGCGGTGAAGGTGCTGGCGCAGTCGTACGACGCGGCGCGCGGCGGGTTCGGTGGCGCGCCGAAGTTCCCGCCGTCGATGGCGCTGGAGTTCCTGCTGCGGCACCACACGCGCACGGGCGACGCGGAGGCCCTCGCGATGGCGGGCCACACGCTGGAGGCGATGGCCCGGGGCGGGATGTACGACCAGCTGGGCGGCGGGTTCGCGCGCTACTCGGTGGACGCGCAGTGGGTCGTCCCGCATTTCGAGAAGATGCTGTACGACAACGCGCTGCTGGCGCGCGTGTACGCGCACTGGTGGCGGTTGACCGGTTCGCCGTTCGCGCGCCGGGTCGCGCTGGAGACGTGCGACTGGATGCTGCGCGACCTGCGGACGCCCGAGGGCGGGCTGGCGTCGGCGCTGGACGCCGACAGCGAGGGCGTCGAGGGCAAGTACTACGTCTGGACGCCGGAGCAGTTGCGGGAGGTCCTGGGCGAGGACGACGGCGCGTACGCCGAGCGGCTGTTCGAGGTGACGGGGACGTTCGAGCACGGCACGTCGGTCCTGCAACTGCTGGGTGATCCGGACGATCCCGAGCGGTACGAGCGGATCCGGACGCTGCTGCTGGAGGCCCGCGCCCACCGGGTGCCCCCGGCGCGCGACGACAAGGTGGTCGCGGCCTGGAACGGCCTGGCCGTCGCGGCGCTGGCCGAGTGCGGCGCGCTGTTCGACCGCCCGGACCTGGTCACCGCGGCCGAGGACGTCGCGCGGCTGATCGTCGACGTGCACGAGAGCGGCGGACGACTCGCCCGCACCTCGCGGGACGGCGTCGCGGGAGCCAACGCCGGCGTGCTGGAGGACTACGCGGACGTGGCGGAGGGCCTGCTCGCGCTGCATGCCGTGACCGGCGACCCCGTGCACATGCGGCTCGCGGGCGAGCTGCTGAACACCGTCCTCGAACGTTTCGCGGACGGGTCGGGCGGCTTCTACGACACCGCTGACGACGCCGAGCGGCTGTTCCGGCGCCCGCAGGACCCGACCGACAACGCCACCCCGTCCGGGCAGTTCGCGGCGGCGGGCGCGCTGCTGTCGTTCGCGGCGCTGACCGGGTCGGACTGGCACCGGCAGGCGGCGGAGGCGGCGCTCGGACCGGTCGGCCCGCTCGCCGGCGAGCACGCCCGGTTCGCCGGGTGGGGGCTCGCGGTCGCGGAGGCGCACGCGGCCGGGCCGGTGGAGATCGCGATCATCGGCGGGCGCGACGACGAGCGGACCAGGGCGCTGCACCGGACCGCGCTGATGTCGCCCGCGCCGGGCGCGGTGGTGAGCGTCGGCGAGCCCGGCGCGGAGGGCGTCCCGCTGCTGGAGGGGCGCGAGCCGGTGGACGGCGCGCCCGCCGCCTACGTCTGCCGGATGTTCACCTGCCGCCTGCCGGTGACGACGCCGGCCGAGCTGACCCGCGAGCTACGTGGGCAATTGGATTAACCGTCCATTTTGTGGCAGCGTGACCTTGCTCTCGTTCCCGCATGGTGTTACCAATGGGTAGCGGAGACGGGGCTGACCCGATGGGGCATGACGGGCCGGGGTGCCCGCTGGTGCGCCGGGTATCTGGACGGTTGCCGCTCCTCTGGGTCATAGTCATGGGAGCCGGGCAGGCCGACCTAAAAGGAGCGTGGCAGTGCGGAAGCCGAACCGCCGGATCCTACCGACGATCATCGGCGTTTCGGTCCTGACCACGCTCGCGGCCAACACCGCGGTGCTCATCGCCCGCGGCCACGACGGCGATCCCGCGCCGTCCCCGCAGGAGAAGGACGCCCGCTACGTCGCCGCGTCCGGCAGCACGAACCTGTCGCCCAGTGCGGTCGCCCCGCTCGGCAAGCGCCTCACCCCGCACGTCCTGGTCGCCGCCCCGTCCACGCTGCCCGCCGCTACGGTGGACAAGATCCGCCACGCCAAGGGCGTGAAGGGCGTCGAGCTCGTCGACGCGGTGCAGGGCATGGTCGCCGGCAAGCGCGTCGGCCTGATGGGCGTCGACCCGTCCACGTTCCGCAACTACACGCCGAAGCCGACCGCCCAGTCCGACGCCCTGTGGCGCAACGTGGCGTCCGGCGACGTCGCCATCTCCTTCACGATGGGCAGCGACGGCGGCGTCAAGCTCGGCAGCCAGGTGCCCGTCGGCGGCAAGCAGCACCAGTCGAACCTGCGCGTCGGCGCGTACGCGACGATGGGCGTCAGCGACGTCGACGCGGTCATCTCGCACGCGACCGCGCAGGCCCTCGGCATGCCGACCGGCAACGCGATGCTGATCAGCGTCCCGAAGACCAAGCCGGCCGCCTTCGTCAAGAAGCTGAAGAAGGTGCTGCCGAAGCACGCCAAGGCCGTCGCGGTCAACCCGCAGATTGACTTCCCTAAGGCCGGATCCGGCCAGGCGCCGACCTCGCACGGCCAGGTGATGACCGCCGGCCAGGTGCAGACGGTGATCAAGGCCGCCTACACGCGGATCGGCTGGCCGTACGTGTGGGGCGGCGAGTCGGAGGCCGAGGGCGGCTACGACTGCTCCGGCCTGATGCAGTACGCCTTCGCGCGGGCCGGCATCCGCCTCCCGCGCGTCGCCGCCGACCAGGCCCGCGTCGGCTGGGTCATCCCGTACAGCAAGGCCGTCCCGGGCGACATGCTGATCTGGGCCAACGACCCGACCGCGCCCGGCTACATCTCGCACATCGCCCTCTACATCGGCGACGGCAAGATGGTCGTCGCGCCCCGCACGGGCCTCGACGTCATGATCCAGAACGTCTACACCCGCAACCTCAAGGGCGCCGTCCGGGTCAGCCCGAAACTGGCCGCCCGCCTGGCGAGCTGACCCCCGACCCCAGCGGTTTGAACCCCGGCCCCGGCAGCTTGAACCCCGGCCCCGGCAGGTTGAGGCTCGGCCGGCGGCACGGGCAGGCACGCGGAGCGAGCGCAGCGAGCGGAGCGGGCCTGCCCGCCGAGCGGCAAGGACAAGGCGTTTCCCGCGGAGCGCCAGCGGAGCGGGAAACGCCTTGTCCGTCGCAACGGGGGTTCCAGGGGCTCGCCCCCCGGGAATTACAGCGGGCAGCCGCGGGACAGGAACTCCAGGTTGTGGTCGATGAGGTGCGGCATGTCGTGGGCGGTGGCGTTGCCGTCGATCCACTGGTACATCGCGGCCTGCATGACGCCGATGACGGCCCAGGTGAACGCCTGGACCTCGCCGTCGGAGGGCGGGCGCCCCACCCGCGCGCCGACGGCCTCGCTCAGCATCGCGGAGGTGCCCTCGCGCATCGACTCGAAGGTCCGGCTGCGCAGCGCCGGGACCTCGGCGGTCAGCCGCAGCCGGGTGTTGATCACCTCGAGGTCCTGGTCCAGCATCTGCGGGAGGATCTCGCGGAGCGTCGCGCGCAGCGCCTCGACCGTGGACAGCTCGGGCGGCTGGTCGCGGAAGATCTCCGCCATGATCGGGTCGTACTCGTCGGTGACGACGGCGTCTTCCTTGGTGGGGAAGTAGCGGAAGAACGTGCTCGGTGAGATCTCCGCGGCCGCCGCGATCTGCTCGACGGTGGTCTGGTCGTAGCCCTGCTCGCTGAAGAGCCGGAGGGCGTGGTCCTGGATCGCCCTCCGGGTCCTCAGCTTCTTGCGCTCCCTCAGCGGCAGCCGGGCGAGCCGGTCGTCCAGGCGGTCGAGGGCGTGCTCAGGGTGCGACGTGCTCATGCGTCGATTCTGGTTCATCGGCGCCGGAGTCCGCACCCTGGCGGCCCGGCTGGAACAGCAGGAGCAGGACGGCGACGAGCAGCGACCCGGCGGCGCAGGCGGCGAGCACCGCGTCCATTCCGTGGACGTAGGCGTCGCGGGCGGAGGCGAGCAGGCCGGAGTCGTGGAGCCTCCCGGCGACCGCGACGGCGCCGCCGACCGAGTCGTGCGCGGCGTCCGCCGCCTCCCCGGGCAGGCCGCCGGTGGCCACGCGGTCGTGGTAGACGGCCGCCAGCAGGCTGCCGAGCCCGGCGACGCCGAGCGTGCCGCCGGTCTGGCGGAGGGTCTGGACGAGCCCGGACCCGCGTCCGGCCTGGTCGGCGGGGAGAGCGGCCATCAGCGCGTCCATCGCGGGGATGAGCGAGAGCCCGCAGCCGAGGCCGATCAGCAGCAGCCACGGGACGATGGAGCCGTAGGAGTCGCCGGCGGCGGTGAACGCGCCCCAGCCGAGGCCCGCCGCGAGGACGAGCAGGCCGGTGACGATGACGGGCTTGTGGCCGGTGCGGGGGACGACCCGGTCGGTGGTGAGGCCGCCGGCCAGCAGGCCGAGCAGCATCGGGATGAGCCGCAGGCCCGTGCCGAACGCGTCGTTGCCGAGGACGGCCTGCAGGTACTGCGGGAACACGAACAGCAGCCCGCCCATGAGCAGGTTCGCCGCGACGGCGGCGACCATCGCCCAGCTGAACCGGCCGTCGCGGAACAGCCGGACGTCCATCATCGGGTGCGGCGCCCGCCGCTCCCACAGCACGAACGAGGCGAGCAGGACGGCGGCGAGGGCGAGGACGCCGACCACGACGGGGTCGCTCCAGCCGCGCACGGGCCCCTCGATGACCCCGTACACCAGGGCGACGAGGCCGCCCATCGACAGCAGCGAGCCGGGGCCGTCGGCGCGGGGCGCCGCCGGGTCCCTGGTCTCGGGCATGGTGAGCGCCAGGGCGATGCCGCCGAGCGCCACGATCGGGACGTTGACCAGGAAGATCGAGCCCCAGGAGAAGTGCTCGAGCAGCCAGCCGCCGAGCAGCGGGCCGATCGGCAGCCCGAGGGCGGACGCCGACGACCACACCGCGATGGCGCGGGTCCGCTCGTGCGGCGGGAAGACGGCCGGGAGCATGGACATCGACAGCGGCATCATGATCGCCGCGCCCAGGCCCATGAAGGCGCGGGCGGCGATGACGCCGCCGGTGCCGCCGGCCAGCGCCCCGGCGAGCGAGGCGGCGCCGAAGACCGCCATGCCGGCCAGCAGGGTCCGCTTGCGGCCGATGCGGTCGCCGAGCAGCCCGGCGGGGAGCAGCAGCGCGGCGAAGACCAGCAGGTAGGAGTCGACGATCCACTGGAGTTCGCTGGTGCTGGCGTGCAGCCTCTCCGAGATCGTGGTCAGCGCCACGTTGAGGATCGTCATGTCGAACCCGAGCGCCAGCATGCTCAGCGCGAGCGCGCCCAGCCCCCACCAGCGCCGCTCGTTGCCCACTCTCATGAGACGCACCTCCAACTGCGAGTCAATGTGGAATGAGAGTAACTCTCAAAAGATGGTCCATGTCAATCCGGATGCATGCTGGTGATGCGGCTCCGAGCGTTGTAATTTTGATTACATGAATACGAGTGAAACGGCGGACCGGCTGCGCGGCTGGTTCGCCGGGCGCCTGCCCGACGGCTGGTTCGAGGGCGCGCCCGAGGTCGTCGTCGACCGCGAGGAGGTCAGCGTGGTCGGCCGGCTGCCCGAGCCGGAGGCCGCGCGCGACGTCGCGGACGCCGAGCGCGACGCGCTGCTCGCCGGGCACGTCCAGCGCTTCCGCGCGGACACCCGCGACCAGCGCATCGCCATCGCGCGCGAGGCCGAGCACGCCTTCGGCCACAAGGTCTCCTGGGGCGTCGAGTGCGGCGGCCTGCGGGAGATGTTCACGACCCTGTCGGTGCCGGTCATGACCCGGCTCCGCCAGCCCGAGCGCCGCGTCCTGGACACCCTCGTCGAGGCCGGCGTCGCCCGCAGCCGCAGCGACGCGCTCGCCTGGTGCGTCCGGCTCGTCGGCAAGAACACCGACGAGTGGCTCGGCGAGCTGCGCAGCGCCCTCGAACACGTGGAGCGCGCCCGCGCCGCCGGCCCCAACCCCTGATCGGCCCCCCGGCGATCATTACGCGATCACGACGTCCAATGGGTGTGATCATGGTGCCGACCTGGCCTAATGTGCGGGGAAAGCGCGGATCCGCCGCGCCGGGCGACGCCGGGAGGGGGACGGGGGGTGCGGACGCTGCGCTGCCTGGACGGCTCGGTCCTGGACGTCGTGCCGGTCCCCTCGCTGGACCGCGGCGGCATCCCCTTCGAGGTCACCCTGGAGCTGCGCCGCGACGGCGACACCTTCGGCGCCGTAGGCGAGCGGTGCGGCTACTTCCTGGCCGACCTCGCCCGCCGGGTCGCCGCCGCCCGCGCCGACGGCTCGCCGCAGGCGGCCCGCTGGCCCGACCCCGACGACCGCTTCCCCGACCCGCCGCCCGGCGGCGCCGCCCGCGAACCCGAGCTGTTCGCCTTCCGCTACCGTGACCGCGGCGACGTGATCAGCACCGGCGAGCTGCGCTGCACGCTGCGCACGTCCTCCATGTGGGTGGGGCGCCAGCAGTCCGCCACCGGACGGTGGCGGGTGGCGCGCCGGGCCGTCATCGAGGCGTGGGGCGCGAGCGGACGCGGCGTGCGCGCCGTGCTCACCTCCGCCGACCTGGCCCGGTTCCTGGCCGGCGTGCTCGCCGACGCCGACCGCGCCGGGACCCCGGGGCACGCGCGGCGCGGCAGGGCCTCCCGACCTGCGCGCTAGCCTGACATCACCGGAACGGCGGGAAAAGTGTCGCCGTCGGGCCATAATTGAGCGTCCGTTCCCATCAGGGAGGATCGCTCGAAGGGATGCCCACATGGGGGTTCGGCGTACTGGGATGTCACGGCGCGACGAGACCGCGAAGGGCGGCGCCGAGGCCGGCGCGGCCCGGGGCGGCGGTGCGCGCCGCAGCCCGTCCGCCCGCAGCCGGCTGACCGCCGCGATCCGCCACAGCGGGCCGTACGCGGCCGTCCGCGACGCCGTCTACCGCATGTACGAGCACCGCGTCGAGGCGTCGCTGCCCACCGACATCACCCCCCGCCACGTCGGCGTCATCCTCGACGGGAACCGGCGCTGGGCCAGGTCGATGGGGCTGGCCGACGTCAACCACGGGCACCAGCGCGGCGCCGACAAGATCTCCGAGCTGCTGCAGTGGAGCACCGAGGCCGGGGTGGAGCACGTCACGCTCTGGCTGCTGTCCACCGACAACCTGAACCGTCCCGCGGACCAGCTCGACCCCCTGCTGGAGATCATCGAGAAGACCGTCCGCAAGCTCGCCGACGAGGGATGGCACGTCAAGCCCGTCGGCGCCCTCGACCTCCTGCCCGACAAGACCGCCCGTGTCCTGAAAGACGCGGGTGAGGCGACATCCGGCGCTCCCGGGCTGATTGTGAACGTCGCCGTTGGGTATGGAGGTAGGCGTGAGATCGCTGATGCGGTGCGCTCACTGCTCATCGAGCAGGCGAGCCGTGGCACCAGCATCGAGGAACTCGCCGAGGTCCTCGAGGTGGAGCACATCGCCGAGCATCTCTACACGCGCGGCCAGCCGGACCCGGACCTGGTCATCCGCACCTCGGGGGAGCAGCGCCTGTCCGGCTTCATGCTCTGGCAGAGCGCCCACTCGGAATTCTACTTCTGCGAGGTCCACTGGCCGGACTTCCGCAAGGTCGACTTCCTGCGGGCCATGCGTTCCTACGCCGCGCGGCACCGGCGCTACGGTACCTGACGGTCTCCCTGACGCCTCCGACGCAGGGACCACCGCCCCAGGTCGCCTTCCCCTGTCCGGGGGCGGCGGCCGTACGGGGGCGGACTGTCGCGCCACCGGTACATCCCCCATGAACAGGGAGATCGAGTGGCCACAACCTCCCCGCGCCGTCCCGCCAGCGGGATCCCCGCCGGAACGCCCGTTCCGGACCGGCGCACGTACGTCCTCGACACCAGTGTCCTGCTCGCCGACCCGGGGGCGATGACCCGGTTCGCCGAGCACGAGGTCGTGCTCCCCGTCGTCGTCATCTCCGAGCTCGAGGCCAAGCGCCACCATCCGGAGCTCGGCTACTTCGCCCGGCAGGCCCTGCGCACCCTGGACGACCTGCGGATGGAGCACGGCCGGCTGGACGAGGCGGTGTCGGTGCAGGGCACGAACGGGGACCAGGGCGGGACGCTGCGCGTCGAGCTGAACCACTCCGACGCGAGCGTGCTGCCGGACGGGTTCCGGCTCGGCGACAACGACACCCGCATCCTGTCGGTGGCCGCGTGGCTGGCCCGCGAGGGACGCGACGTGGTGCTGGTCTCCAAGGACCTGCCCATGCGGGTGAAGGCGTCCGCGGTCGGGCTCGCCGCCGAGGAGTACCGGGCGGAGCTGGCCGTGGTGGAGTCCGGCTGGACCGGGATGCGGGAGCTGGAGGTGCCGGGCGGGGTCGTCGAGGAGCTGTACGAGGCGGGCGGCGCCGAGCTGGAGGAGGCGCGGGACCTGCCGTGCCACACCGGCCTGCGGCTGCTGTCGGAGCGCGGCTCGGCGCTCGGCCGGACGCTGCCCGACAAGTCGGTGAAGCTGGTGCGGGGCGACCGGGAGGTGTTCGGGCTGCGCGGCCGGTCCGCCGAGCAGCGCATCGCCCTCGACCTGCTGATGGACGAGGACGTCGGCATCGTCTCGCTCGGCGGCAGGGCCGGCACGGGCAAGTCGGCGCTGGCGCTGTGCGCGGGCCTGGAGGCCGTGATGGAGCGGCGGCGGCACCGCAAGGTCGTGGTCTTCCGGCCGCTGTACGCGGTCGGCGGGCAGGAGCTCGGCTACCTGCCCGGCTCGGAGAACGACAAGATGTCGCCGTGGGCGCAGGCCGTCTACGACACGCTGTCGGCGGTGACCACCCCGGAGGTCATCGAGGAAGTCGTGGACCGTGACATGCTCGAGGTCCTGCCGCTCACCCACATCCGGGGCCGCTCGCTGCACGACTCGTTCGTGATCGTGGACGAGGCGCAGTCGCTGGAGCGCGGCGTGCTGCTGACCGTGCTGTCGCGGATCGGCGCGGGCTCGCGGGTGGTGCTGACGCACGACGTGGCGCAGCGCGACAACCTGAGGGTCGGCCGGCACGACGGCGTCGCGGCGGTGGTGGAGAAGCTGAAGGGCCACCCGCTGTTCGCGCACGTGACGCTGACGCGGTCGGAGCGGTCGCCGATCGCGGCGCTGGTGACCGACATGCTCGGCGACGTCGGGGTCTGACGGTCCGGACGAACGGGACGTGTCCGGCGCCCCGCCGGCCCCTCCGCGAGGACGGGCCGGCGGGGCGTCCGCGCGTGCCGGGCTGTGGACGAGCCTGTGGATTGCTCTACGGATCGTGATCGGTAAACGCCGTACCGTGGAGTTGTGACGAAGGTCACACCAACCTTCGCGGCACCGTGGAAGCGCAGGTCCCGGGGTGTTTTCGGGGACGCGGACGGGGAGTTGACAAGCGCACCGGGAGCAGCATTCGTCTCGTTCCGGTTGCGGAGCAGGGCTCGGGCTCGGGCATTGTGTCTCCTCGTAAGCACCCCCAGAACGGTGCCGTCCGCCGCGCACCCCCCTGTAACGAGCGCGCGGGCGCGGGCCGCTCGGGGCCCGGAGCCGTCCGCAGTCGGGACGGGCCGCCGGGCCGGGGTGGAAACAGTTCGCCCGCGTGCCCATGCGCGTGCGACCGTCGGAAGGACCGCCTTGTCCGGAGACCGTCCCGGGTCCCCTAGGCGAGACGAACGACAGAGCTTTGCCCCCGAGGAGCCGTGGTCGCACGCGGCCCCGGCCGCCGCCGAGACCCCCCGGCCCGCCGAGCCCTTCCCGCTCGGCCAGGCCGTCCCGTCCGGCGACGACATCAAGGTCGCCGGGCCGCAGTACCCGCAGGCCCCGGCCGGCGACACCCTCGGCTTCCAGCCCGTCGCGACGGGCGAGCCCGCGATCGGCACCGGCGCCATGGCATCCCCGGGCATGGGCGCCCCCGGCATGGGCACCGAGCTCCTGGACGCCGCGGGCGAGTCCCGCGACGAGGTCGCCTTCGGCGCGGGCTCCGAGCCCGCCCCCCGGTCCTCCGGCCCCCGCCGGCTCGGCGGCTCCCGTTCCTCCCGGCGCTCCTCCGGCCCGAAGGGCGGCGGCCGCAACGGCCTGAAGATCGCCGCGGTGGTCGCGGGCGCCGTGGTCGTGGTGGGCGGCGGTGGCGCCGCCGCGTTCGCGATGACCGGCGGCTCCGGCGACGGCGGCGCGAAGACCGTCCAGCCGAAGCTCGCGGACGCCGCGGCCGCGCCCAAGGTCGACCCGATGGTCATGGAGCAGATGCGCCGCAAGGAGGCCTACGAGCGGGCCTCCCGCGCGACCCGCGAGGACCCGGTCAAGGGACCGAAGCTGCGCGTGAAGGGCCACCCGATCCCCAAGCCGACCCCGACGAAGTCCAAGGACTCCGGCAGCGGGAGCGGCGGCCCCTCCGGCGACCCGGTCCCGGCGGGCGAGGCGCAGCAGATCGCCAAGAAGCTGCTGCCGAGCTACGGCATGAGCGGGTCCGGCCAGTTCGGCTGCCTGGTGAACCTGTGGAACAAGGAGAGCCACTGGAACACCCACGCGGCGAACCCGTCCGGCGCGTACGGGATCCCGCAGGCGCTGCCCGGTTCCAAGATGGCGAGCGCGGGGCCCGACTGGCAGAACAGTGCCACGACCCAGATCAAGTGGGGCCTCGGCTACATCAAGGACCGCTACAGCACGCCGTGCGGCGCGTGGTCGCATTCCGAGTCCAGCGGCTGGTACTAGGCCGCACGAAGCGCGAGCGAAGAGGGGCGGACCGCCGGGTCCGCCCCTTTCTGTCTGTGCGCCGCCACAGCGGTCTGTGCGCGCCGAGCCCCGGCCGGCTCACCTCCGGTCGCCGCGGGCTGCGCAAGGCGCTCCAGTGGACGCTGAAGCGCTCAGCCGCGGGACGCGTTGGTCATGCCGAGGACGTCCAGCGCCGCGTCCAGCTGCTCCTCGGTGAGCTTCCCATCGGCCACGTGGCCGCGCTCGATCACGACCTCCCGGATCGTCTTGCGCTCCGCCAGGGCCTGCTTGGCGACCTTCGCGGCCTCCTCGTACCCGATGTAGCGGTTCAGCGGCGTCACGATGGACGGGGACGACTCGGCGTACTCGCGCAGCCGGTCGACGTCCGCCTCGATGCCGTCCACGCAGCGGTCCGCGAGCAGCCGGGACGCGTTGGCCAGCAGGGTGATCGACTCCAGCACGTTGCGGGCCAGCATCGGCAGCATCACGTTCAGCTCGAAGCTCCCCGCGGCGCCGCCGAACGCGATCGCCGCGTCGTTCCCGATCACCTGCGCCGCCACCTGCGTCACCGCCTCGGGGATCACCGGGTTCACCTTGCCCGGCATGATCGACGAGCCGGGCTGCAGGTCCGGCAGCCGGATCTCGGCGAGCCCGGCGCGCGGGCCCGAGCCCATCCAGCGCAGATCGTTGGCGATCTTGTTGAGGCTCACCGCGACCGTGCGCAGCGCGCCGCTCGCCTCGACCAGGCCGTCCCGGGCGCCCTGCGCCTCGAAATGGTCGCGCGCCTCGGTCAGCGGCAGCCCGGTGGCGCGCGCGATCTCCGCGATGACGCGGGCGGCGAACCCCTCCGGCGTGTTGATCCCGGTGCCGACCGCGGTGCCGCCGAGCGGCAGCTCCGCCAGCCGCGGCAGCACGGCCTCCAGCCGCTCCACGCCGTGCCCGACCTGCGCGGCGTACCCGCCGAACTCCTGCCCCAGCGTGACCGGCGTCGCGTCCATCAGGTGCGTGCGACCCGACTTCACGACGGTCGCGAACTCCTCCGCCTTGCGGGCCAGCGCGTCGTGCAGATGGCGCAGCGCGGGGATCAGCTCGTGCACGACCGCGCCGGTCGCCGCGATGTGGATGGACGACGGGAACACGTCGTTGGACGACTGCGAGGCGTTCACGTGGTCGTTCGGATGGACGGGCTCACCGAGCCGCTCCTGCGCCAGCGTCGCCACGACCTCGTTGGCGTTCATGTTCGACGACGTCCCCGACCCGGTCTGGAACACGTCGATCGGGAACTGGTCGTTCCACCGGCCGTCCGCGACCTCGCGCGCCGCCTCGGCGATCGCCTCCGCCGGCTCCTTGGCGAGGACGCCCAGCTCGGCGTTCACCACCGCGGCGGCGGCCTTGATCTGGCCCAGCGCGGCGATGTGCGCCGGCTCCAGCCCCCGTCCCGAGATCGGGAAGTTCTCCACCGCCCGCTGCGTCTGCGCCCGCCACTTCGCCGACGCCGGCACCCGGACCTCTCCCATGGAGTCGTGCTCGATCCGGAACTCCTGCTCGGTCATGAGGACACCTCCCGGCGGGGACGTCCCCAGGGAGCCCCCGCGCAATCGTCACCGCCGTCCTTCATGGCAGCGGCGCGGGGCGTCCGCGCATTCCCGTCGGGAAGGGGCCCGGGTCAGCCTCCGGCGCCCTTCTTCAGCGTGTAGCTGACGCGCTCGCCGGGCTTGCCCTGCGGTTTCTCCCGGCCGTTCACCCACACCTCGCAGGCGGACGCGTCGTAGATCACCGCGTTGATGCGGTCCGCGCCGTACTGGCGCGCCTCGCCCTTCGGGATCGTCCCGTCGGTGAGCACCTTCATCGCGGTGCCGGGCACCGACACGAAGATCCGGCAGGCGCCGGTGCGGGCCCGCACGACCAGCGTGCTGTCCCCGACGCCGGGCGGCGGCGACGCCTGCGCGTGCCCGCCCGCCGGGGTGGAGGCGTGCGTGGTGGGCGACGGCCCCGGGCTCTCCCGCATCATCCCGACGATCAGCGCGGTGGCCCCGATCCCGCAGGACGCGACGGTCGCGCCGATCAGCGCGATCACCGCCATCATCCGGTAGCGGGGCGTCGCCGGGCGGCGGCCGGCCCGCGGACCGGCCATCGCCCGCTCCAGCCGGTCCACCGCGCGGGCGTGGCTGAGCCGGCGGGTCGGGTTCTTCTCCAGCAGCCCGGTGATCACCGGCGCGAGCGCGCCGGCGTTCTGCGGCGCCGGCGTCGACTCGTTCGCCAGCGCCGACAGCGTCGCCATCACGTTCTCGCGCTCGAACGGCGGATGCCCCTCCAGCGCGGCGTACAGCGTCGCGCCGAGCGACCACAGGTCCGAGCGCGGGGTGGCCTTCTCGCCGGCGGCGACCTCCGGCGCGACGTAGGCGGGGGAGCCCATG
Organism: Actinomadura napierensis; assembly: GCF_039529375.1. NCBI lineage: Bacteria > Bacillati > Actinomycetota > Actinomycetes > Streptosporangiales > Thermomonosporaceae > Actinomadura > Actinomadura napierensis. The sequence continues at coordinate 29,410 of NZ_BAAAMR010000026.1, read as the reverse complement.
AAGTGCCCGGTCTTGGTCAGGCTCGCCGACCCGGACGAGAACGCCAGCCCGAAGTCGGTGAGCACGACCCGGTCGCCGTCCAGCAGCACGTTGCTCGGCTTGAGGTCGCGGTGCACGATCCCGGCCTTGTGCGCGGCGTTGAGGGCGTCCAGCAGCCGGCGCCCGATGTGCGCGACGCGCTCGGGCGGCAGCGGGCCGTCGCGCTCGATGAGCTGCTCGAGGTTGGGCGCCTCGATCATCTCCATCACGATCCACGGCCGCCCCTGCTCGGTGACGACGTCGTAGACCTCGACGATGGAGTGGGTGCGCAGCTGTGCGGGCGCGCGCGCCTCGCGCAGGGTACGGCGGAAGAAGACCACCCGGTCGTCCTGGGAAAGGTCCTCGGGGAGCCGCAGCTCCTTGATCGCCACCGCGCGATCGAGGAGCTCGTCATGGCCCCGCCAGACGGTGCCGTTGGCGCCCTGGCCTATTTCCGAGACCAGCCGGTAGCGCGTCGCTAGCACGAGGCGCTCTGACTGAGACATGGCGGAAAAGATACCGGAGTGGCCGCGCGGTCATCGGGGAGACGTCGGCACCAAGATGGATTTAGGCCCAATATGTGACCTGCCGCCCTGAATCGCCCCGGAATCAGGCTGCTGAGAACCGGATTCCGGGGCACGCGAGGCCCTGACGACGCCCGGACGACGTCCTGGCAACGTCCGGGCGAGGTCCTAGCGGCGGCCGATGGAGAGGACGGGGCCGGTCGTGTCGGCGAAGAAGTCGCCGCCCTTGTCGTCCACGACGATGAAGGCCGGGAAGTCCTCGACCTCGATCTTCCAGACGGCCTCCATGCCGAGCTCCGGGTACTCCAGGACCTCGACCTTCTTGATGCAGTCCTGCGCGAGCCGCGCGGCCGGGCCGCCGATCGAGCCGAGGTAGAACCCGCCGTGCTCGTTGCAGGCGTCGGTGACCTGCTTGGACCGGTTGCCCTTCGCCAGCATCACCAGCGAGCCGCCCGCCGCCTGGAACTGCTCGACGTAGGAGTCCATCCGGCCGGCCGTCGTCGGCCCGAACGAACCGGACGCGTAGCCCTCCGGCGTCTTGGCCGGGCCCGCGTAGTAGACGGCGTGGTCGCGCAGGTACCGCGGCATCGGCTCGCCCGCGTCCAGCCGCTCCTTGATCTTGGCGTGCGCGATGTCGCGCGCCACCACCAGCGGGCCGGTCAGCGACAGCCGCGTCTTCACCGGGTACCTGGTCAGCTCGGCGCGGATCTCCGCCATCGGCCGGTTCAGGTCGATCTTGACCACGGTGTCGTCGAGGTGCGCGTCGGTGGTGTCGGGCAGGTACTGCGCCGGGTCGGTCTCCAGCCGCTCCAGGAACACGCCCTCCGCAGTGATCTTGGCGAGGGCCTGCCGGTCCGCGCTGCACGACACCGCGATCGCCACCGGGCAGGACGCGCCGTGCCGCGGCAGCCGGATCACCCGCACGTCGTGGCAGAAGTACTTGCCGCCGAACTGCGCGCCGATGCCGAGCTTCTGCGTCAGCTCGAACACCTGCAGCTCCAGCTCCAGGTCGCGGAAGCCGTTCCCCAGCGGCGAGCCCTCCGTCGGCATCGTGTCCAGGTAGTGCGCCGAGGCGTACTTGGCGGTCTTCAGCGCGTACTCCGCGGACGTCCCGCCCACGACGATCGCCAGGTGGTACGGCGGGCACGCGGCCGTGCCCAGCGAGCGGATCTTCTCCTCCAGGAAGGACATCATCCGCTTCGGGTTCAGGACGGCCTTGGTCTCCTGGTACAGGAACGACTTGTTCGCGCTGCCGCCGCCCTTGGCCATGAACAGGAACTTGTAGGCGTCGCCCGGCGTCGCGTACAGCTCGACCTGCGCGGGCAGGTTGCTACCGGTGTTCTTCTCGTCCCACATCGACAGCGGCGCCATCTGCGAGTAGCGCAGGTTCAGCTTCGTGTACGCGTCGTACACGCCGCGCGAGATGTGCTCCTCGTCGCTGCCGTCGGTCAGGACCTGCTGGCCGCGCTTGCCCATCACGATCGCGGTGCCGGTGTCCTGGCACATCGGCAGGACGCCGCCGGACGCGATGCCCGCGTTCTTCAGCAGGTCCAGCGCCACGAACCGGTCGTTGGGGGACGCCTCCGGGTCGTCGAGGATCCGGCGCAGCTGCGCCAGGTGCGCGGGCCGCAGCAGGTGCGCGATGTCGCGCATCGCGGTCTCGGTGAGCAGCCGGAGGGCCTCCGGCTCGACCTGCAGGAACGTCCGTCCGTTCGCCTCGAACGTGGACACGCCGTCGGAGGTCAGGAGGCGGTAGTCGGTCTCGTCCGGGCCGAGCGGCAGCAGGTCGGTGTAGGAGAACTCAGGCATCTCAGGCAGATCCTCGCGCGATTCCGATGGGGGCCGCATCACAGGGTACGACCCGGCGCCGCAGCCCGAGGACGACCCCCGCCGCCACCAGCGCCGCCCCCGCGAGGTCCGCCGGGCCCGGCCGGCCCAGCCCGAGCACCACCGTCGTGACCACCGCGCTGACCGGGATCATTCCGGCGAACAGCCCCGCCCGGTCGGCGCCGAGCCGGCCGAGCGCCCCGTACCAGAGCAGGAACGCGACCACGGTGACGACCACCGACAGGTACGCCAGCCCGGCGAACTCGGCGCCGGTCGGCGCCCGCAGCACCGACGATCCCTCGGTGACCAGGCCCACCACCAGCAGCATCGGCGCGGCCAGCGCGGCGGAGTACGCCGACACCCGCAACGGGCCGAGCGTCGGCAGCAGCGGGACGGCCAGCAGCGAGAAGCACATCTCGCCGCCGAGCGCGCCCAGCGACAGCAGCAGCCCCCGGACGCTGCCGCCGCCGAACCCGCTGGCGAGCCCGGCCCCCATCGCCACGACGCACGCCGCCGCGACCAGGGACGGCGCCGGGCGGCGGCCCTCCAGCAGCGGTCCGACGACCGCCAGCACCACCGGGACGGTCCCGATCACCGTCCCGATCGTGGCCGGGCTCGTGTCCCGCGTCGCCGCGACGATGCACACGTTGAACGCGACCAGCCCCGTCCCGGCCAGCGCCGCCAGCAGCGCCCACTCCCGCGCCGCCGGACGCCTCGCCGGGCCGCCCCGGAACCGGGCGGCGGCCAGCAGGATCAGCGCGGCCACCGCGTACCGGACGGCCTGGCCGCCGAAGACCGGGTAGTGCGAGATCGTCGCCGACACCGCGGTCAGCGTGCCGACGAGGAACATCGCGGTCCCGGCGGCGGCGCTGCCGCGCCCGCCGGCACCGGGGAGAGACGAGTGCAGGTTCATGGAAGGAACGCTAGAAGTCTCGTGGACCGCCAAACAGAGCCAATAGCTCCGCAGAATCTTGGTCCAATCCGGGCCTAGTGACGGATGAACGCCCGGTTGACGCTGAGAGTCATGTGACCGACCTCCATCTCCCGCTGGACCGCGGTGCGGGACGGCTCGCCGCCCAGATCGCCGCGGGCTTCCGCGCGGCGGTGCGGAGCGGCCGGCTGTCCGCCGGCACCCGGCTCCCCTCCAGCCGCGACCTGGCCCGCGACCTCGAGGTGTCCCGCGGCGTCGTCGTGGCCGCCTACGAGCAGCTGACCGCCGAGGGCTTCCTCATCGCCCGGCGCGGCGACGGCACCCGCATCGCACCGCTGGCCCGCCCCGACGACGCCGCGCCCGAGCCCCGCACCGCCGAACCGGCCCCGGCCGTGCTCCCGTCCTGCGACATCCCGCCCGACCCCGGCGTGCCGTACGACCTGTGGCCCAGCCAGCCCGACCTGTCCGCCTTCCCCCGGGAGCGGTGGATCGCCGCCACCCGCGCCGCGCTGCGCACCCTCCCGAGCGACGAGCTGACCTACCCCGACCCCGGCGGCGTCCGGCCGCTGCGCACCGAGCTCGCCGGCTACCTCGGCCGGGTCCGCGCCGCCGTCGCCGACCCCGGCCGCGTCGTGATCATGAACGGGGTCGCGCACGGGCTGTCCGCGCTGGTCCGGCTGCTGCTCGCCGACGGCCACCGCGTCCTCGCCGTCGAGGACCCGACCAGCGTCCGGCAGGTGCCGATGCTCGAGACGGCCGGCATCCGGCTCGTCCACGTCCCGGTCGACCGCGACGGCGTGGACGTCGCCGCGCTCGCCCGCACCGGCGCCCGCGCCGTCCTCGTCACCCCCGCGCACCAGTACCCGACCGGCGTCGTGCTCTCCCCGGCCCGCCGCGCCCAGCTGATCGCCTGGGCGCGGGACGTGGACGGCCTGATCCTCGAGGACGACTACGACGCCGAGTTCCGCTACGACCGCGAGCCCGTCGGCTGCCTGCAGGGCGTCGACCCCGACCGCGTCGTGCTGCTCGGCTCCGTCAGCAAGTCGCTCGCCCCCGCGCTGCGCCTCGGCTGGGCCGTCGCCCCGCCGGCCCTCGCGACGCGGCTGCGCGAGCACCGCGGCCACACCGACCTCGGCGCGCCCGTCCTCGAGCAGTACGCGCTCGCCGAGTTCCTCCGGAACGGCGGCTACGACCGGCATCTGCGCACCATGCGGCGCCGTTACCGGGCCCGCCGCGACGCCCTCGCCGAGGCGCTCGCCGCATATCTGCCCCACGCGACGGTTCGCGGCGTCTCAGCGGGCATCCACCTCTATGTGGAGCTTCCGTCCGGATGCGATGAGGACGCCGTCCTGGCCTGCGCCGCGCGGGCCGGGGTGTCGGCCGCCGGCGCCCGCGAGATGTGGTCCGCCGGACGCGCCGCCGCCGCGCCCCCCGCCCTCGTCCTGGGATATGCCCGGCTTGCCGAAAATCACCTGGTCAAGGCGGCGGAGCTGCTCGGCAAAGCGGTTACCGAGGAGACGGAAGGGTAGGACCAAGGTCCCCGGTGTAGGAGGTATGGATGAGTCTGGAAGAGGCCGCGCGGCAGCTGAAGATGGCCGGTCACGACGCGCAGGTGGCCTTCGACTGCGTCGGCCTGGGCGACATCGAGCGCGCGCAGGAGCACGCCGTCACCCTGCGCGCCGCCGCCGACGCCGCCGAGGTGGCGCTGAGCCGTGCGCTCACGGACATGACACCGGAAGAGGCCCAAGCCGAAGGCGAACGCGCCGTAACCGCCCTCGAGGAACCCGTGTAGCCCCGGCCACCGGTCACGGGCAGGCACGCGGAGCGAGCGCCAGCGAGCGCAGCGGGCCTGCCCGACGACGGACAAGGCGTTTCGCGCGGAGCGCCAGCGGAGCGGGAAACGCCTTGTCCGTCGTAACGGGGGTTCCAGGGGGTCGCCCCCCTGGATAACTACGCCATGGGGCGTTCCATGGCCGGGGTGTTGGGGTCGGCGCCTTCGACCGGCTTGGGGGCGAAGCCCTTGGCGGTGACGAAGACGACCACGATCAGCACGGTCGGGACGATGAACGCCAGGCGCAGGCCGTGGGAGTGGCTGACCGGGGCGATCGCGCCGACGACGGCGGCGCCGAGCACGAAGCCGACGTAGTTGAAGATGTTGACGCGGGCCACGGCGACGCCGAGGCCGGTCGGGTCGACGCGTCCGGCGGCGGAGAACGACACCGGCGCGATCACGCTGAGGCCGAGCCCGGCGACCGCGAACGCGGCGATGGCGACGGCCGCGTTCGGCGCCGCCACCACGCCGGCCATGCCGACGATGCCGATCAGCCCGCCCAGCCGCACCACCTGGACGGGGCCGGAGCGGCGGACGCCGAGGTCGGCGACCGCGCGGCTGATCACCATGGTGATCTGGTAGGCGACGTAGCCGAGCGGCGCGACCCAGTCGCTGGCCGACAGCTCGTCGTCCAGGTACTTGGCGCCGTAGCTGGAGATCGCGGAGTCGGCCAGGTAGGCGACGGCCATCGCGGCGCCGACGATGAGGATCGGCCGCCACGGGACGCTGCGCCCGGCGGCCTTCAGCTCCTCGGCGGACGGCCCGTCGCCCTCCTCCTCGCGCCGGTAGAGCCGGGGCCCGGTGGCGAGGGAGGCGACGATCCCGATGGCGGCGGCGATCCCGAAGCCGGTGAGGAGCGAGAGGTCCAGCTTGTTGGTCGCCGACGCCCACAGGCCGCCGATGATCCCGGCGACGCTCCACACCGCGTAGAAGCCGGTGATCAGGCTCATTCCGTAGCGGCGTTCCACCGCGATCGCCTGCGCGTTCATGGAGGCGTCCACGGCGCCGACGAACAGGCCGAACAGCGCGACGGCGCCGTAGAGGGCGATGTCGTTGTCGCCGGTGGCGCCGATCAGCACGATGGTGACGGCCACCGCGGGCTGGGCGATCCGCAGCACGAGCCCGCTGCCGAGCCGCTTGAACAGCGCGCCGGACACCACGCTGCCGGCGCCGGCGACCAGCGGCACCATCAGCAGGACGAGCGACAGCGTGGCGTCGCTGAGGTGGTGCGCCTTCTGCATCTGCGGCACCTGCGTCACCAGAGAGGCGAAGCACAGTCCCTGGACGGCGAAAGCGGCATAGGCGGAGATCCGCGCCCGGCGGTCCCGCTCGGTGATGCGCTCGCTCATGCGGCCCGACCTCTCTGGCAGCGAACGTGAAGAAGATTCGCGTCAGCGTAGAGACAGGGTACGCGCCGGGTCAATGACCCGGCTCAGTCGATGAGCCGCCTGCGCATACCCCGGACGGCCAGTATCCACATCAGGCCCGCGAACAGCACCAGCGCCCCCAGATGCCCGAGGTCGGCGAGCGGCCGCAGCCCGAACACCGCGTCCCGCACCAGCTGCACGCAGTGGTACAGCGGGTTCAGCCGCGCCGCGTACCGCGCCCAGTCCGGCAGCGCGTCGATCGGGAAGAACGTCCCGGCGACCAGGAACAGCGGCGTCACCACGCCGGTGATCACGTAGTCGAAGGAGTTGATCGACGGCACCACCGACGACGTCCACATCCCGAACAGCCCGAACCCGAGCGCCAGGAAGAACACCAGGAACGGCACCAGCAGCATCCCGAACGAGGCGTCCAGCCCGAAGAACAGCGCCACCACGAGCGGCGTGCACGAGTACACCGACGACTTCGCCGCGATCCACAGCGCCTCCGCCGTCACCAGCTCGTGGACGTCCACCGGCGCCGCCAGGATCGCGTCGTACGTGTGCTGGAAGGACCGCCGGATGTAGCTGTTGAACATCCCCGGGAACACCGAGGTGAACAGCGCCGCCGTCCCCACCACGCCCGTCGCGACGAAGTCCAGGTACCGGTAGTGCCCGACCATCGCGACCATCGACCCGAACCCGTAGCCGAACGCCAGCAGGTAGAAGGTCGGCTCCACCATCGACGCGAACGACTGCGTCATCCAGTACCGCTTGTACAGCGCCAGCTCGTGCCGCCAGATGCCCCGCACCGGCGCCACCTCGAACCGCCGCAGCCGCGGCGCGCGCTCCGCCTGGACGGTCATTCCACCCGCTCCCCGGTCAGCACCACGAACACGTCCTCCAGGCTGGACGCCCGCCGGACGCCGTCCGGGCCCAGCTCGTCCTCCAGCGACGGCGGGATCGTCTCCGCCTTCAGCACCGACACCGACGGGCCCGTCCGGCGGGTCGGCAGCCCCGCGCCCCGCGCGGCCCGCTCCACCTCCGTGAGCCGGTCCGGCGGCCCGTAGTGCTCCACCACCAGCTCGCCCGCGTACTCGGCGACCAGTTCCGCCGGCGCCCCACGCGCGATCACCCTGCCGTGCGACATCAGCGCGCACGCGTCGGCGAGCCGCTCGGCCTCCTCGATGTAGTGCGTCGACATCAGCACCGTCGTCCCGCGCGACCGCAGCCCGTCGATCAGCCCCCACAGCTCCGCCCGCACCTGCGGGTCGAGGCCCACCGTCGGCTCGTCCAGCAGCACCAGCGCCGGACGGTGCACCAGCCCCCGCGCGATCAGCAGCCGCCGCCGCATCCCACCCGACAGGTCGTCCACCTTCGTGCGCTGCCGCTCGGTCAGGTGCGCGATCGCCAGCGCGTCGTCGACCGCCTCGGCCCGCTCGCGCCGCGGCACCCGGTACAGGTGCGCGAACACCTCCAGGTTCTCGCGGGCGGTCAGCTCCTCGTCGAGGTTGTCCTGCTGCGGCACCACGCCCATGGCCGCCCGCGCCCGCTTGGACTGCGCGGGCACCTCGAACCCCAGCACCCGGATGCTTCCCTCGTCCGCGATCGCCTGCGCGGTCAGCATCTTCATGGTCGTCGACTTCCCGGCCCCGTTCGGCCCGAGCAGCCCGAGACAGCTCCCGGCGGGGACCTCCAGATCGAGCCCGTCCACCGCGGTGAACCCGCCGAAGCGCTTGACCACCCCCCGCATGCTGATCGCCGCCGCCCCCGCCTCGCCCTCCCCGGCCGCGGGCTGCGCACGTTGCACCGTCATGCGATCACCCTACGTACCGGGTCCGGCGGAACCCCACCGATTTTTCTCCGGGCACCCCGCCGCGCGCCCGCTACCCTCGGGAACGTGGACATCCCCCGCCGCTCCGGACAGGCGACCCGCGTGAGCGACCTGCGCGCCTCCGACGCCGACCGGGAGCGCGTCGCGGAGGTGCTGGGCGAGGCCCTCGCGGACGGCCGGCTGACCATGCAGGAGCACGCCGACCGCACGACCCGCGTCTTCGCCGCCCGCACCCTCGGCGAGCTCACCGGCCTCACCCTCGACCTCAGCCCCGAGGAGGCCCAGCCCATCCTCGTGGACGACCGCCCGGTCTCGGTCTTCTTCGGCCGCGTCCGCCGCGACGGCCGCTGGGTCGTCCCCGTGAAGCTGCCGCTGCTCGCCCTCTTCGGCACCGTCGAGCTCGACCTGCGCGAGGCCGTCCTGCAGCGCCGCCACGTCGTCCTCGACTCGATGGTCCTCGCCGGCCGCGTCCGCCTCCTCGTCCCCGAGGGCGTCCGCGTCGACATCACGGGCCGCACCATCCTCAGCACCCGCGAGCTGCGCACCCGTCCGGCCGCCGAGGGCCCCACCATCGAGATCGCCGGCACCCTCGTCCTCGGCTCGGTGAAGGCCAGGGCCCCCAAACGCACCCTCCGCCAGCGCGTCAAGGGCCGCCTGCGACGCTAGCCGCCATGGACGACCTCCCGCCCCTCGAACTCGCCTTCCCCGGCCCCGAACGCGATCGCGGCGTGGCCGCGGTCCTCAACGGCGAGAAGACCGCCTTCACCGGCCTCCTCGAGATCCACGAGAAGGCGGGCGAACCGGTCCCCGCACCGGGCGACCGGTTCGCCGTCCTCGACTCCGGCGGCCGTCCCGCCGCCGCGATCGAGCTCACCGAGGTCCGCGTCGTCCCGATCAAGGAGATCGACGACGCCTACGCCCGCGCCGAAGGCCGCGGCTACGCCGGCGCCGCCGAATGGCGCGCCGACCATGAGCGCTTCTTCCGGAGTGAGGGCGTGGCCGCGTTCCTCGGCCGCACGCCCGGCATCACCGACGACACCCTCGTCGTGGCTCAGCGCTTCCGCCGCCTGGACCCCTGAATCCATCCCTCTAGACCGCGGTGTCGAAGTTGATGGCGCTGTAGGCGCGGAGCTTGTTGAGCTTGTGCTCGCTGGAAATGGTGCGGATCGTCCCGCTGCGGGAGCGCATGACCAGGGAGTGGGTGACGGCGGTGCCCTTGCTGTAGCGGACGCCGTCGACGAGCTCGCCGTCGGTGATGCCGGTCGCGGCGAAGAAGACATCGTCGGACGTGACGAGGTCGTCGGTGGTGAGGACGCGGCCGAGGTCGTGGCCCGCGTCGATCGCCTTCTGCTTCTCCGCGTCGTCCTGCGGCCAGAGCCGTCCCTGGATGACGCCGCCGAGGGCCTTGATCGCGCAGGCGGCGATGATGCCCTCCGGGGTGCCGCCGATGCCGAGCAGCAGGTCGACGCCCGTGCCGGGACGGGACGCCATGATCGCGCCGGCGACGTCGCCGTCCAGGATGAACTTGATCCGGGCGCCCGCCTCGCGGACCTCCTTCACGATCCCCTCGTGGCGGGGGCGGTCGAGGATGCAGACGGTCACGTCGTTGGCGGACGAGCCCTTGGCGCGGGCGATCGCGCGGATGTTGTCGGCGATGGGGCGCTCGATGTCGACGACGTCGGCTGCCTCGGGGCCGGTGACGAGCTTCTCCATGTAGAAGACCGCCGACGGGTCGAACATCGAGCCGCGCGGCGCCACCGACAGCACGGCGATGGCGTTGTTCATGCCGAGGGCGGTGAGGCGGGTGCCGTCCACCGGGTCGACGGCGACGTCGCACTCGGCGCCGGAGCCGTCGCCGACCTCCTCGCCGTTGTAGAGCATCGGGGCGTTGTCCTTCTCACCCTCGCCGATGACGACGACGCCGCGCATCGAGACGGTGTTGATCAGCTGCCGCATCGCGTTGACGGCGGCTCCGTCGGCGCCGTTCTTGTCCCCGCGGCCGACCCAGCGCGCCGCGGCCATGGCGGCGGCCTCGGTGACCCGGACCAGCTCCATCGCCAGGTTGCGGTCCGGCGCCGAGGGCTCGGTGGTCAGCGGGGAGGAAACGGTGGTCTCTTCGGACATGACGGGGCGGCCCCTTCGTTCGATGGTGACTCGGATTCTCCGGGGACCGGACGCCGGGCCACAAATTGGACCAGACCAGCCCGGTGCGCCGGGGAGTCCCGCCCGCGCGCGGGCCGATTTGACCGTCGCGCGGGCAAGGGATCGTTTCCCCGTGGGAAGAGGGCGTAATCTCTGGGCTCATGAGCAGCGACATCGACGTCTCGTCCGACGGGGCGGCCAAGGACGGGGCCGCCGGGGCAGCGGAGGCGCCCGCCCGGACCTCCGACCGCGGGGCCGCCACGCGCAGCGCCCTGCTGTCGGCCGCCCGGGACGTCTTCTGCGAGGCGGGCTTCGCGCAGGCCGCGGTGACCGACATCGTCGCGAAGGCGGGGGCCAGCGTCGGCAGCCTGTACCACCACTTCAACGGCAAGGCCGACCTGTACCTGACGCTGTTCGAGGAGTTCCAGGGCCGCCAGCAGGAGCGCACCCGCAAGGCGATCAACGCGGTGCGGGACGCGGGCGAGGGCGACCCGATGCGGCAGTTCGTCGCGGGCGCCGGCGCCTACCTGGACGGGTGCCTGCGGGAGCGGGACGTCGCGCGGCTGTTCATCTCCGGCGACGGCCCGCCCGGGTTCGACCGGGTGATGCGGCAGCGCCTCAACAAGTGGGCGCGCCGCAACGCCGCGCTCTTCCACACCGCCGACGGCGGCGTGGACGAGGCGCTGGTCGTGGTGCTGACGGGCGCGATGGCGGGCGCCGTGTCGGAGATCTCGCTGATGGACGACGAGGGCGCCGCCCGCACCCTGGCGGACAAGATCATGAGCATCGTCGGCACGATCAGGAACCGTCCCTGAACGATCCCCGCGAAGGGGCTCGCACCCATGTCCCGGGCCTTTCGAACGTGTGATCGATCGGCCTCCGGCGGGCGCCCGGTTCCCACCCCCGTACCGAGCAGCGCCGACCGTGCGGGATCCTGGAGGGGTGACCGACAAGAGCCCCGCACCCGCTCCGGAGGCCGCCGACACCGCCTCCGGGCCCGAGCAGCCCGCCACCGCCGAGCAAGGGCCGTCCGGCGCGCAGGAGGAGCCGCGCGCGGACACCGGAGGCGACGAGGCCCCGGCCGGCGCCGCGCAGGCGGAGAGCGGCGAGCAGGCCGTCGACGAACCGGCGCGGGCCGAGGCCGCCGCTGCGGAGGGTGCCGCGGCGTCCGCCGGTGAGCGGGGCGTGGTCAAGGTCAGCCCGGCGGTGTACAAGCGGCTGACCACCGGGCTCGGCGGGTTCACGCTGGCGATGGGCGCGTGCCTGCTGCTGGTGCTGGCGATCTTCGTGATCACGCCGCGCGACAACAAGGAAGTGCTGCCGACCGTCGACTACGCCTCGCAGTTGTGGGCGCTGCGCAGCGACGCGCCGTTCACCGTGTACGCGCCGGAGGGGCTGCCGGCGCGCTGGCGTCCCACCAGCTCGCGGCTGCACGGCCTGGACACCGGCGGCAAGCAGCCGGTCGCGTGGCACCTGGGCTTCGTCACGCCGGACGGCGAGTACGCGGCGCTGGAGGAGAGCAACGAGAAGGCGGACGCGTACGTCCCGCGGATGACCAACAGCAGCAAGCCGATCGGCACGATGCTGGTCGGCGGCGAGTCGTGGGCGAAGTACCACCGCAACGACAAGAAGGCGAACTCGCTGGCGCGGCCGGGCCCCGGGGGCATGAGCATCGTGGTAACCGGCACCGCGTCCTACGAGGAACTGGCGGTGCTGGCCGCGTCGCTGAAGCCGCAGCCCCGGCAGGGCGGGGGCCCGGCGCCGTCGGCGTCGCCGACCCAGGGTTCCTGACCGGGCCCGCGGGCTCACCCTCAGGTGAGTGTTCCCTTACGGTCAGAACGGGGTCGGGGCCTCGCCGTCCTCCGGACCCTGCATGGCGGCGGCGAGCCTCGCGCGCGCGCCTTCGAGCCACTCCTCGCAGACCTCGGCGAGCTTCTCGCCGCGCTCCCACAGGGCGAGGGACTCCTCCAGCGTCAGCCCGCCGGCCTCCAGCCGCTTGACGACGTCGGTCAGCTCGTCCCGCGCCTGCTCGTACGAGGGCTTGCGCTCGGTCGCGTTCTCTTCTGCCACTTTCCCCACTCTAGGGCTCCTCGCGGCCGGAGACGGTGGCGGTGAGGTGGCCGCCGGCCAGCCGGACGTGGAGGCTCTCGCCGTCCTTGACGTCCGACGGCTCGCGCACGACCGCCTCGTCCTCGCGCTGGACGATCGCGTAGCCGCGGTCGAGCGTGGCGGCGGGGGAGAGGGCCAGCAGCCGGGCGCGGGTGTGCGACAGCTCGTCGCCGGCCCGGTCCAGCGCGGACGACAGGCACCGGCGGGCCCGGTCGCGCAGCGCCAGGACCTGCTCGGACTGCCGTTCGATCTCCCGCACGGGGTCGGCGATCGCGGGCCGCGACCGGACCGACTTCAGCCAGTGCAGCTCGCGTTCCACCGCGCCCCCCAGGCAGCGCCGGCCCCGGTCGCGCAGTTGCCGGACGAGCTGGAGCTGCTCCCGCACGTCCGGGACGGTCTTCTTCGCCGCGTCGGTCGGGGTGGAGGCGCGGACGTCGGCGACGAGGTCGAGGATCGGGCTGTCCTGCTCGTGCCCGATGGCGCTGACGACCGGGGTGCGGGCGGCGGAGACCGCGCGGACCAGCGCCTCGTCGGAGAACGGCAGCAGGTCCTCCATGGCGCCGCCGCCGCGCGCGATGACGATGACCTCGATCTCGGGGTCGGCGTCGAGCTTGCGCAGCGCCTCCATGACCTCGCCGACGGCGTAGGAGCCCTGGACGGCGGTGTTCTCCACCCGGAACGCCACGGCGGGCCAGCGGCGCCGCGCGTTCTCCAGGACGTCGTGCTCGGCGTCGGAGTCGCGTCCGCAGATCAGGCCGATCTTGCCGGGCAGGAACGGCAGCGGCCGCTTGCGCTCGGGGCGGAAAAGGCCCTCGGACGCGAGCACCTGCTTGAGCCGCTCCAGCCGGGCCAGCAGCTCGCCGACGCCGACCGGGCGGACCTCGATGGCGCTGAGCGAGAACGTCCCGCGGTTGATCCAGAAGTCCGGCTTGGCGTGCACGACGACGCGGGCGCCGTCGGTGACGGCGGGCCCGGCGGCCTCGAACACCCCGCGCGGCCCGACGACCCGGACCGACATGTTCGCGACGGGGTCGCGCAGCGTCATGTAGACCGTCCCGCCGCGGGCGTTGAGGTCGGTGATCTGGCCCTCGACCCAGATCCGGCCGAGGCGGCCGATCCAGCCGCCCACCGCCTGCAGGACGGTCCGCACCGGCACGGGGGATTCGGCCGTGGTCTCCATCGCCATGCCCGAAGCCTACGGGCGCCGCGGACCCCGCCGCGTGTGACGGACGAGACATGCCGGACGGCTTTGATACTTAGCCACACTAACTTAGACTGACTAAGTAATTTCGAGGAGAGCAACCGTGACCGTTTCCGAGCGAGCGCTGGCCGAACAGCTCAACCGCAGCCTCCGGCACATCGTGCTGATGCTGCGCCGCGCCACCGCCGACCAGGCGATCACCAGCCAGCAGCTGTCGGTGCTCGGCTCGCTCGAGCACGGGCCGTGCCGGATGACCGAGCTGGCCGCCGAGCACGGCGTCCGGCTCCCCACCATGACCGCGCAGATCAACCGGCTGGAACGCGACGGCCTGGTGGAGCGCGGCCGGGACGGCTCGGACGCCCGCGTCGTCACCGCCGCGCTCACCGCGGCCGGCCGCGAGCGGCTGGCCGCCGGGCGCGAGCAGCGGATCGGCTTCCTGGCCGAACGGTTCGCGGGGCTGACGGACGAGGAGCGCGCGGCGGTCGCCGCGGCGCTGCCCGCCCTCGACAAGCTCTTCGCCGCTCCTTGACCCCTTAGGGAAGGTCTCCATGCACGCTCGGCCCTCGTCGAACACGAGTCGGCTTTCGTCGAACACGAGGCTGCCCTCGTCGAACACGAAGGGCGGCGGCATTCTCCGGCAGCCGATGTCGGTGTGGGCCACCGCCTTCGCCGCCGTCGTCGCCTTCATGGGCATCGGGCTCGTCGATCCGATCCTGCCCGCGATCGCCACGAACCTGCGGGCGACGCCGAGCCAGGTCTCGCTGCTGTTCACCAGCTACTTCCTGATCACCGCGGTGGCCATGCTGATCACCGGCTGGGTGTCCAGCCGGATCGGCGGCAAGAGGACGCTGATGATCGGGCTCACCCTGGTCGTGGCGTTCGCCGCGCTCGCCGGGACGTCCGACACCGTCGGCCAGCTCGTCGGCTTCCGGGCCGGCTGGGGCCTCGGCAACGCGCTGTTCGTCGCCACCGCGCTCGCCGTCATCGTCGGCGCGGCGTCCGGCGGCGCCGAGAAGGCCATCGTCCTGTACGAGGCCGCGCTCGGCCTCGGCATCTCGCTCGGCCCGCTCGTCGGCGCGCTGCTCGGCGACCTGAACTGGCGGTTCCCGTTCTTCGGCACCGCGGTCCTGATGGCCGTCGGCTTCCTGCTCATCGCCACGCTGCTCAAGGCGCCGCCGAAGCCCGCCCAGAAGACCCGGCTGAGCGCGCCGATCCGCGCCCTCGGGCACGGCGGGCTGGCCACCACCGCGTTCACCGCGCTGTTCTACAACTACGCGTTCTTCACCGTCCTCGCCTTCACCCCGTTCGTGCTCGGGATGAGCGCGCACGGCATCGGCCTGGTGTTCTTCGGCTGGGGCGTGATGGTCGCGCTGGCCTCGGTGTTCGGGGCGCCCGCGCTGCAGCGCCGTGTTGGAACGGTCCGGGTCATGTACCTGGGGCTGGCCCTGCTGGTGCTGTTCCAGCTCGGCCTGGCCTTCCTCGGGCACGACGGGATCATCGTCTGCACGGTCCTGTCGGGCATCCCGATCGGGCTGAACAACACCGCGTTCACCGAGGCGGCGATGGAGGTCTCCGACAACCCGCGGCCCGTCGCGTCCGCCGGGTACAACTTCGTCCGCTGGATGGGCGGGGCCCTCGCCCCCTACTTCGCCACCAAGCTGGCCGAAGAGGTGAACCCGCACCTGCCCTACGTCGTCGGCGCGGCCTGCTGCGCCGTCGCGATCGGCATTCTGGCGACGCGCCGCCGCCACATGGCGCCGCTGGAGCGGGTCGACATCGACCACACCTTCCAGGACGCCCCCGTCCCGGCCCAGGCCTAGGCGCCCTCTCTCGGCGTCCCTCGGCTTCGGCCCGGCCGCTCCGCGGGGGCGGACGGTCCGGAAAGAGAGGACGCCGTTCGGGGCGGTGAACATTTCAACTGCCATTTCCGTCGTTTCTCATGCGATACGGCGGAGGCGACGGATCCGTCCACGCTGGCCGGGCTCAAGGGGGCCCGGCCGGCGTCGTGGGGCCGTGCGCCGGGTCTGTGCAGGTCGTCGAGGTAGGACGACGAATGCAGCACAATCGTCATATTTCCCTATTTCCCCGAATAACTTGTCACGGGTGATCTAAAGAGATAGTGATGTACCCGTCCGTCATGCACCGCCTTCCTGGCCTCACCTCACCATGGGACCGATGACAATCAACCTGCCGTCCTTCCCCGCCGCGGACGAAGCGCCGCTCGACACCTGTATCCGCCTGCGGGAGATCGCTCCCGTGGTCGAAGTGGAGTTCCCCGGCGGCGTCCCCGCCTACCTCGCGCTGACCCACGACGCCGTGCGGCAGATCCTCGCCGGCGACAACAGGACCTTCCTGCGGGAGCCACGGCACTGGCCCGCCCTGCACGACGGATCGATCTCCGAGGACTGGCCGCTGCGCGCCATCGTCGAGGGCGGTCACCTGTCCACCAAGGACGGCGCCGACCACCGGCGGCTGCGCGGCCTGGTCGGCAAGGCGTTCACGCCCGCACGGGTGCAGGCGCTGGAGCCGCGCGTCCAGCGGATCGTGGACGGCCTGCTCGACGACGTCGTCGCCACGGGCGACGGCGTGGACCTGGTCCCCGCCTTCACCGAGGCGCTGCCGATGTGGGTGATCTGCGAGCTGTTCGGCGTGCCGCCCGAGGACCGGCCCCGGATGCGCGACTGGACCGCCGCGCTGCTGGCGCACACGACCCCGCCGGACGAGGCGTTCGCGACGCAGCGGGCCCTCCAGTCCTACCTGCACGGGCTGGTGGAGCGCAGGCAGGAGGAGCCCGGCGACGACCTCACCTCCAGCCTGGTCCAGGCCCGCGACGAGGGCGACAGGCTCACCACCGACGAGCTGGTCGGCGTGCTCTGGCTGATGCTCGTGGCCGGCCACGAGACAACCGTCCACATGCTCGGCCACGCGATCGTGGCGCTGGCCCAGAACCCCGGCCAGCTCGAACTCGCCAAGGCCGGCGACCGCTGGGGCGACGTGGTGGAGGAGACCCTGCGCTACCGCCACTCGGTGATGATGACGAGCTTCCGCTTCACGGCGGAGGACGTGACCGTCGCCGGGGTGCCCATTCCCCAGGGCCGGGCGGTCGGCGTCGTCTACCAGGCGAGCGGCCTCGATCCGGACGAGTACGGCGAGGACGCGGACAGGTTCGACATCACCCGGGAGCAGAACGGGCGCCTCACCTTCGGCCACGGCCCGCGGTACTGCATCGGCGCGTCCCTGGCCCGGCTGGAGGGCCGGCTGGCGCTCGCGACGATGTACCGGCGCCTGCCGGAGCTCGCCCTGGCCATCGACCCGGGCGACATCCCCTACTCCCCGTCGTTCTTCACGGTCGGCCCGCTCTCCCTTCCGGTCACCTTGGGCGCCGTCCGGTCCTGACCCGTCGCCGCGGCCCGCGCGGCTCGTCCGCCGGGCCGGACGACCGGCGCGTTCAGCCGGCGCGCCCATGCTCGGGTGCGCCGGCCGCCGCGTCCGTTATCGAGCAATTTTGGTAAATACCTGCGCGCGCGAGCGTTATGGTGCATCCTTATCGCGCCTTATTCCGTTATGGCCGCCCGTGCGACGCGTCGAGGATTCCCGCGCGCCAGTCACCCACGCTCACAAGGACACGATGGATGGCATCTCAAGCCGGTCGAGCACGCATCGAGCGCGCGGCGCTGGAACGCGCGCTCTGGGTCGCGCTGGTCGTCGCGGTCGTCGCCGGCGCCGCCTGGCTGGGGGCGCTGCTGGCCGTGGACCAGCGGGCCCGCACGCTGGTCGCGGCGGGCGGCGGCGCCGCGGCGCTCGCCCTCGTCCTCGCCTCCGGAGCCGCGGCCTACTACGCCGCGTACGCGCGGAAGGTCCGTGACCGGCTGGCGCAGGTGGAGAGCGAGAGCGGCCTGCTGGAGCGCCGGCTCCAGGAGCTGGTCGACGGGCCCCTGCCCGCGCTGATCGGGCGCCTGCACGCCGGGGCGGCACCGGAGGAGATCCTGGCCGAAGTGCGGGCCGTCCCGAACCACCTGCTGGGACGGCTGGTGCGCGTGGTGGCGGAAGGCGTCGCCGCGAGCGAGCGCGGCGCGGTCCGGGCCAGGGCCGAACTGGCCGCCCTGGAGCACGAGGTCGCGCAGGTGGCCGACGCGACGCTGCCCGCGCTGATCGACCGGATCCGCGGCGACCGCGCCTCGGCGGCGTCCGCGCCCGCCGAGCTCCCGGTGCCCTCCCACGCGGCGCTGGAACGGCTCCTCAACGACGTCGGCGATACCCTCGCCGCGGGCGAGCGCACCAGGGCCGCCGCCATGGCGTCCTGCGCGAGCGCCGCGGCGCGGATCCAGGCGCAGACCACCCGCATGCTCGCCCAGCTGCGGGAGCTGGAGGACCAGTACAACGAGGACGAGGTCTTCGGCGACCTTCTCGACCTCGACCACCACGTCTCCCAGATGGGACGCCTGGCCGACAGCATCGCGCTGCTCAGCGGCGGCCGTTCGGGACGGCGCTGGACCAAGCCCATCGTCCTGGAGAGCATCATCCGCGGCGCGATGGGCCGGATCGCCTCCTACCAGCGCGTCCAGTACCACTCGACCAGCACCGCCGCCGTCGCCGGGTTCGCCGCCGAGGGCGTCATGCACGCGCTGGCCGAGCTGATGGACAACGCCGCCAACTTCTCCCCGCACGGCACCGCCGTGCACGTCTACGCCGAGGAGGAGGACGCCGGGGTCGTCGTCACCATCGAGGACAGCGGGCTGGGAATGCGCCAGCGCGAGCGGGAGCGCGCCGAGCGGCTGGTGTCGGAGACCGCCGACCTGACCTCGCTGCCCGGGACCCGGCTGGGGCTTGCGGTGGTCGGGCGGCTGGCGGGCAAGCACGGGCTGCGGATCAGCTTCCGGCCGTCCTCCCGCGGCGGTATCGGCGTGGTCGTGCTGATCCCGCGCCGACTCGTCAGCCACCCCGCCGGCGCCTCCGGTGAACCCTTCGCCGCCGACCCCGTGCGAAGCGCGCGCAGAAACACCCCTGCAGCGGTCCGTGAACCCGCCGCGGCGACGGCCGTGGCCCTGGCCGAGGCACCCGACGACGCCGACGGGGAGCACCTGCCCAAACGCCGCCGCGGCGCCACGCTCACCGGGACCGTCGAGCAGCACGCGGCCCCGCCGCCCAAGCCCCGCGACCCGGGCGCGCGGTTCGCCGCCTTCCGCGAGTCCGCCTCGGGCCGCCACCGAACGACCGACGACGCCATGACCGATCGCACGTCCGATCCCGCGGACGGCACCGCGCACGACGACACCGCGCCCGACGACACAGCATCCGCCCGAGAACCCGATCAGTAGGGCTCATGGCCCGCGGCCCGTTCGGCGGACGGGCCACCGGGACGGCCGGTCCCGGCACCCTCGTCCGGACCGCAGGATCCACAGATAGGAGGCAGGGACGCGATCCGCCGCGGGCGCCGCGGCGGGGTCCGTTCCGTGATCTTGATGAGCACCGATGAGCGCCAACTCGATTGGCTTCTGACGTCCCTTGCGGACCGGGCCCCCGGCATCCAGCACGTGCTGGTGCTGTCCAGGGACGGCCTGAAGATCTGCCACACCCCCGGACTGGACGAGGACAGGGCCGACCAGCTGGCGGCCATCGCCTCGGGCATCCAGAGCCTGTCCCTGACCGCCTCCCACGAGTTCGGCACCGGGGTCGGCGCGGGCCAGTCGATGATGGAGTTCGCCGGCGGGCTGCTGCTGATCATCCCGGCGGGCGCGGGGGCGCACCTGGCCGTGGTGGCCCACGAGGACGCCGACGTCGGCCTCGTCGGGCACAGCATGAACGAGCTGGTGGAGCAGATCGGCGGCTACCTGACCGCG
The DNA here is from genome assembly GCF_039529375.1 of Actinomadura napierensis. Lineage (NCBI taxonomy): Bacteria > Bacillati > Actinomycetota > Actinomycetes > Streptosporangiales > Thermomonosporaceae > Actinomadura > Actinomadura napierensis. The sequence continues at coordinate 9,789 of NZ_BAAAMR010000026.1, read as the reverse complement.
GCACCGCGCACCGCCGCGCCGAGATGACCCCCCAGCCCCTGGACCTCGGCGACCCCGACCGGCTCTACACCGTGACGGGTGGCCGCAGCCGCGCGGGCGACGACGCCCTCGACCTCGTCACGCTCGTCAGCGCCGAGAACGACCCGGCGCCCGGCATGCAGTCCGAGCACGTCGCGATCCTGCGGCGGTGCCGGCACGAGCCGATGGCGGTGGTCGAGCTGTCCTCCCATCTGAGGCTGCCGGTGAGCGTGGTGAAGATCCTGCTGCTGGACCTGCGCGACGCCGGCCACATCACCGTCCGCCATCCGACCTCGGCCACCGCGACGAACCGGATGGCCGACCTGGAAACGCTGAAGCAGGTGCTCGTTGGACTCCAAGACCTCTGACCAGGCAGCGGACCACGGACCCGGCGGCGCGCCGGCCGGGGCCGCGGACGACGTGCCGCTGCGCCGCACCGCGCGGGACGCACTGAAGATCGTGATCGTGGGCGGGTTCGGGGTCGGGAAGACCACCATGGTCGGCTCGGTCTCCGAGATACGCCCGCTGAGCACCGAGGAGGTCATGACGGAGGCCGGCGTCGGCATCGACGACCCCAGCCGCGTCGCCGACAAGCGCACCACCACGGTCGCGTTCGACTTCGGCCGGATCTCCCTGGACGCCCACCGCGTGCTCTACCTGTTCGGCGCCCCCGGCCAGAAGCGGTTCTGGTTCGTCTGGGACCAGCTGTTCTCCGGCAGCCTGGGCGCGGTGGTCCTGGTGGACACCCGCCGCCTGGAGGACTCCTTCTACCCGCTCGACCGGCTCGAGCACCACAGGATGCCGTTCGTGGTGGCGGTCAACCGGTTCGACGCCCCCGGCGCGCGGCCCTCCCTGGAGCGGGTGCGCGACGCGCTGTCGCTCCCCGCGGACGTCCCGCTGGTCGACTGCGACGCCCGGCTCCGCGACTCCACCAAGAACGTGCTGATCACGCTCGTCCGGCACCTCACCGCACTCCACGACCCCGCCGCACTCCAGGAGGCCGCGCAGTGACCGACGAGACCGCCGCGCCGCACGCCGACGGCGCCGTCCGCCTGTACGGGGAGGAGTTCGACCAGCGGCCGGCGGACTTCTTCGAGCGGATGCGCCGCGAGCACGGCCCGGTCGTGCCCGTCCTGCTCGAAGGCGACGTCCCCGCCTGGTACGTGATCGGGTACCGGGAGGTCAACCACGTCACCGGCAACCCGGGGCTGTTCGCGCGCGACACCCGCCGCTGGAACGCCTGGGACGCCGTGCCGGAGAACTGGTCGCTGCTGCCGTTCGTCGGCTGGAACCCCTCGGTGATGCTCGCCGAGGGGGAGGAGCACCACCGGCGCAGCACGGCGATCAGCGACGCGCTCGACGCCGTCGACCGCACCGAGCTGGCCGGCGACTGCGAGCGGATCGCCGACCGGCTGATCGACGAGTTCGCCGGGGACGGCGAGGCCGACCTGGCCGCCCGGTTCGCCGACCGGCTCCCGCCGCTGGTGATGGCCGGGCTCTTCGGGGTGCCCGCGGCCGAGGCGCCCGACATGATCCGGGACGTCACGGCCGTGGCGGGCTCCGACGAGGACGCCGTCCCGGCGTACCAGCGGCTCCAGGAGACCATGCGCCGGCTGGCCGAGGCGCGCCGGTCGCGTCCCGGCCCGGACGTCACCTCGCGCATGCTGCAGCACCCGGCGGACCTCACCGTCGACGAGCTGGTCAGCGACCTCATCCCGATGATGAGCGCCGGCCACCTGCCCACCGGCCACTGGATCGGCAACACGCTGCGGCTGATGCTGGTCGACGAGCGGTTCGCCGTGACGCTCCAGGGCGGCCGCGGCAGCGTCTCCCAGGCGCTCAACCAGGTGCTGTGGGAGGACACGCCGTCGCAGAACAACATCGGCCGCTTCGCCGTGCACTCCAGCGAGCTGGCCGGACGCAGGATCCGCCCCGGCGACATGCTGATCCTCGGGTGGGCCGCGGCGAACTCGGACCCGCAGGTGCAGCCGCCCGCGCACGGCGCCGGAGCCGGGAACCGGGCCCACCTGTCGTTCGGGCACGGCGACCACGGCTGCCCCTTCCCCGCTCCGGAGCTCGCCGAGATCATCGCCAGGACGGCGGTGGAGGTGCTGCTGGACCGGCTGCCCGACATCGAGCTCGCGGTCAAGCCGGACGAGCTCCTGTGGCTCCCGTCGTTCTGGGTGCGCCGCCTGGCGGCCCTGCCGGTCCGCTTCAGCCCGGCCGCCGGCTGACCCACCGGTCGCCGCCGCCGATCCCTCGTCCGCTCGGTCGAGCCCGTCGAGCCCGTCGAGCCGGGTCACAGCCGGGTCACAGCTTTCGGCGCCCTGCTGTGACCGCCCGTTGGCTAGAACGGTGCGGGCCGGATGGTGATCCGGTTCGTCGACCAGGAAGGCCGTGATCATGGACGAGGATCCCGCACGTGGTGTCGACCGGCGGCGGCTGCTCGGATGGAGCGGGCTGGCGGCCGCCGGCGCGGTGGCGGCCGGTGCGCAGCTGGTGGGCGCCCGGCCCGGCCACGCCGACCCGGCCCCGTCCCCGGCAGGCACGATTCCGCCGGACACCAGGCCCGGCGGAGCCTACGACCGGTACGTGGCGAAGCTGGCCGCCGACGGCAGGTTCTCCGGCGTGGTCCTGCTGTCGCACCAGGGCAGGACCGTGCTGTCGCGCGGCTACGGCATGGCCGACAGGGAGAAGAAGATCCCCAACGGCGAGGACGTCGCGTTCACCCTCAGCTCGGCGGGCAAGCCGTTCCTCGCGGTGGCCATCCTGCAGCTGGCCCAGCAGGGCAGGCTGCGGCTGGCGGACACGGTGGGCACCCACCTGAAGGGCTACCCCGCGGACATCGCCGAGCAGGTGACCATCCACCACCTGCTCACCGCCACCGCCGGGCTGGACGCCCCGGAGCTGGACCTGCAACGCATCTTCACCAGCCGGGACGAGGTGCACGAGTACTACGAGCAGTGGACCCGGAAGGCGAAACTGGTGGGCGTCCCCGGCTCGGGCAACCAGGGCCACACCGACGGCGCCGGCGCCGGCATCACCATGGCCACGCTGATCGTGGAGGCCGTCACCGGCGAGACGTACTGGGATTACGTCCAGGAGAACATCTTCAAGCGCTGCGGCATGACCGGCACGGCGTTCTCCACCAGGCCGCAGTGGCTCACCGACCCCCACATCGCGCACCCGTACATGACACTGGCCGACGGCAGCCAGGTCGACGCCGTCCGGAACCTGGACAAGAGCAGCCCGGACCCGTCCACGCTGGGCAAGAACCCGGGCCGCGCCTTCATCGATGCCCCCGGGGACGGCGGCTTCACCACCGCGCCGGACCTGGTCCGGTTCGCGCACGCGCTGGGCGACGGCACGGTCCTGGACCGGCCCTGGGCCGACGTGTTCACCGCCGCCAACAGCCCCCACGGACCGACGTCGTTCGGCGCCTACGGGCCCGTGGTCCGTATCGTCAACGGCCAGTGGGCGTGGAGTCGCGGCGGCGGCAATCCCGGCGTCGGCGCAAACTGGACGATCTACCCCTACACCGGCTGGGTCGGCGTCATCCTCAGCAACATCGACGGCGTGCCGCTGCAGGAGATGGCCGGGCAGGAGGCACAGGCCGTCACCGGGGCCACGCCCGGCGGCGGATCAGGCGGCTGAGGTCGTCCGGCGGCGCCGGCCCGATGGCACGAGTTCTCCTCCAGCTCGGCGTTCGGGACGTCGGGCGGCGGGCGGTCGACGCGTGGTCCGCGCCTCCCGCCCGCCGCCCGAGCGGTGCCCTCTGAAGGAGAGCCGTGACCGGTGGCCCGGAGAAGCCCCGGGTCAGTTCAGGCCGTTCAGTTTGGCGATGCGGTTCTCGTACATCTTGATCACTTCGGGGCGGGCGGCGTGCTTGCGCTCGTACTCGCGCAGCAGCTTCACCTGGTCCGCCGACAGGCCGCGCAGCCGGGCCCGCAGCTGCGGCAGCGTGGCCTCGTCGTAGTTCGGCACCGGCAGGCCCTCCGCGGCCCGCGCGGCCTCCGCCGGCGCGGCGGGCTTGAGCTCGGGCTTCGGCTCGAACGGGCCCTCCTCCGCCGCTGCCTTCTCCGGCTTGCCCGCGGCCTTCGGCGCGGGCGCCGGGTCGGCCTCCGGGACGGGGTTCGGAGCCGGCTTCGCCTGCGCCTCCGGCTCCGGACGCGGCTCGGCGGGCTTCGGCTCCGGCGCCGGCTTCGCCACCGGAGCGTCGTCCCGGACGGGCTTCGGAGCGGGCTTCGCGGCCGGCTTGCCGATGGAGATCTCCCCGTCGGCCGCCCGGCGCTGCGCCGTCCGGACCGTCCCGCGCTCCGCCGCCGGCCTGGCCGGACGGGTGCGCGGCCGGGGCTTCGGCTCCGGCTCGGGCTCCTCGCCGCCGCGGACCGTCTCCACGACCCTCCCGACGACCTTCTCCGCCGTGTGCCGGACGTCGTGGCGCAGCCGCCCGATCACCGGGCCCACGCCGTCGCCCTCGGTGATCTCCTTGTAGTCGCGGCTGACCCGGTCGCCGAGCAGCAGCGCCCGGCCCACGCCGAACATCGCCAGCCGGACGGCGTGCAGCGGGAGATCGCGGACCTGCTCGCCCACCGCGTCCTGGACCTGCTGCTTGAGGCGGCGCGGCGATCTCGTCATGGTCATTCCTCTTCCTGCCGTCCTGATCAGGGTCATGCGGCAATCGTCTGCTCGTGTCTCACTCTGCCCCATGGGTGCGAGCAGGGTCACCCCGGGTTAATGGATTTCTGTCCAAAAGCCGCGTGGAGTGGGTCACACAGCGGGCTCCACCAGAGCTTTCCCCCTTTCCGCAAAGGCCTCACGCCGTGCGGCGCGCCGCGGGACGGGCGGCGCGGGACGCGCGGGGCGACTCGTACGATGGGGGCATGACCGCCAACAGCCAGCGTCGTGTCCTGCTCGCCAAGCCGCGCGGTTACTGCGCGGGCGTCGACCGGGCCGTCCAGACGGTCGAGATCGCCCTGGAGAAGTACGGGGCGCCGATCTACGTCCGCAAGCAGATCGTGCACAACGTCCACGTCGTCAGGACGCTGGAGGAACGCGGCGCGATCTTCGTGGACGAGACCGAGGAGGTCCCCGAGGGCGCCATCGTGGTGTTCTCCGCGCACGGCGTCGCCCCCGTCGTGCACGAGGAGGCCCGCGGCCTGGACCTGCGCACCATCGACGCCACGTGCCCGCTGGTGACCAAGGTCCACAAGGAGGCGGTCCGGTTCGCCGCGCAGGACTACGACATCCTGCTCATCGGGCACGAGGGCCACGAGGAGGTCATCGGCACCACCGGCGAGGCGCCCGACCACATCCACCTCGTCGACGGCCCCGACGACGTCGCCGACATCACCGTCCGCGACCCCGAGAAGGTCGCCTGGCTGTCGCAGACCACCCTGTCGGTGGACGAGACGATCGCCACCGTCGACAAGCTCCGCGAGCGGTTCCCCAAGCTGACGGACCCGCCGTCCGACGACATCTGCTACGCCACCCAGAACCGGCAGACCGCCGTCAAGGAGATGGCCGCGCAGTCCCAGCTCGTTATCGTGGTCGGCTCCACGAACTCCTCCAACTCCGTCCGGCTGGTCGAGGTCGCCAAGGAGCACGGCGCCGACGACGCCCACCTCGTCGACTACGCCGAGCAGATCGACCCGGCCTGGCTGGAGGACGTCGACGTCGTCGGCGTCACCAGCGGCGCGTCCGTCCCGGACGAGCTGGTCCAGGGCGTCCTGGCGTGGCTGGCAGAGCGCGGCTTCGGCGAGGCGGAGGAGATCGAGTCCGTGCAGGAGCGGATGCGCTTCTCCCTGCCGAAGGAGCTCCGCAAGGACCTCCGCATCACGCCCGTCTAGTCGACGCCGTCAGTCGACGTCGCCGTGGTGCAGGCGGCGCTCGGCGGTCGTGGTGGGGGACTCGTCCCAGCGGACGGGGTTCTCGTTGTCCTCCTTCTCGAACAACCGGACCCCGACCAGCTTGCCGCGCAGCTCCCGGACGTTCGCCGGCAGCCCGCGGACCATCGTGATCACCAGCACCAGCAGCGTGCCGAAGAACAGCCACGGCGCCGTCGACGCCAGCGACGTCAGCAGCCCGACCGTGAGGGCGCGCAGCAGCGAGCCGTGGCCCAGCGCGTCCGCGATCTCGGCGATGACCGTCGCGAAGAAGAACACCAGCGGCGGGCTCACCGCGACCGTCAGCAGGTCGGCCGGGCGGGTGGCGAACGCGGCGAGCGCGCAGCCGATCGCGAAGCCCGCGCCCGCCAGCAGCGGCACGCCGAGCCACCGCGACAGCAGCGCGCACACCAGGCCCGCGCCGAACATCACCACGACACCGCCGCGGCCGGTGAGGGTGACGGGCCCCGTCCCGGCGGCCGAGTGCGACCCCGGCGAGGAGCCGGCGCGCTGACGTCCCACGGGACCCCCTGAGGCCGGCGAGGCGCCGCCCGGCGCGTCGCGTGCCGTCGATGAGCTCATGGCCACCTCTCTCGACGATCACTCTGGTCGGGGATGGCCCGTCCGCCGAAACCTACCGGTTCCGAGGCCGGGCCATGCGGAGGCCGCTCATCGTCGTCCGGGGCACCGCGACCCGAGGCGCCCTGTCCATTGGGACGGTCCTCGTGGGCGGTGAGTTCGGCGGCGGAGGGCGCGCGCGGGCTCTCCTCCACCGGACGGGGGCCGTCGAGGAGCTCGTCCACGACCCCCAGTTCGTTCAGTTTCCGCGCGCTGACCAGCACGCGCGTCTCCAGCGAGCCGACCGTCCGGTTGTAGGACTTGATGGCGCCGGTGAGGGCGCGGCCCAGCTCGTCCACGTGCCGGCCCATGGTGCCGAGCCGCTCGTACAGCTCCTTGCCCAGCTCGAACACGGCGCGGGCGTTGCGCGACAGGGCGGCCTGCTGCCAGGCGTACGACGCCGTCCGCAGCATGGTGATCAGGGTGGTGGGAGTGGCGATGTGCACCCGGCGCCGCATCGCGTACTCCAGCAGTGCGGGATCGCGGTCGAGGGCGGGCGCGAGGAACGCCTCGCCGGGGATGAACAGCACGACGAACTCCGGCGCCGGGCTGAACGCCTGCCAGTACGCCTTGGCGGCGAGCCGGTCGACGTGGTCGCGCAGATGGCGGGCGTGCGCGTCCAGCCGCACGGGATCGCCGGTCTCGGCGGCCTGCAGGTACGCGGCCAGCGACACCTTGGAGTCGACGACGATGCTCTTGCCGCCGACGAGCCGCACCACCATGTCGGGACGGACCGTTCCGTTCACGGTCGCCGCGCTGGCCTGCTCGTCGAAGTCGCAGTGGTGCGTCATGCCCGCCAGCTCCACGACGCGCCGCAGCTGGAGCTCGCCCCACCGGCCGCGCGCCTCGGGCCGTTGCAGGACCCGGACGAGGCCCTGCGTCTCCCGGCGCAGCTGGTCGGAGCTCTGCCGGACGAAGTCGACCTGCTTGGCGAGCATCGCGTGCGACTCGCGGCGGCCCGTCTCGACTTCGCGGAGCTGCTCCTCCACCTTCGCGAGGGTCTCCTTCAGCGGCGCGACGAGATGCTCGACGGCCTGCTCGCGGCGCTGCAGCTCGCCCGCCGCCTCGACGCCCGCCGCCTTCAGCCGGGCGTCCGCCAGCTCCAGGAACCGCTGGTTGCTGGCGTCCAGCGCCTTGGCCGACAGGTTCTCGAAGTGCTCGGCCATCCGCTCCTCGGCGTAGGCGAGCTTCTCCTCCGCGGCCTTCGCCCGCGCGATCAGCGACCCTTGCCGGCCCGTCGCCAGCGCGTACCCGGCGACGGCGCCGAAGACGGCGCCGACGAGCAGTCCGGCGAACAGCGCGAGGTCCATTACTTCATCGTGACAGCGGACTCGCGAAGCGCGACCGCGACGCGCCGGAATGCCCGCCGGAACGGACAATCGTCCCACTGTTCGCCAACGGCCCCGGACGCGCGTCCCGTCCGGGCAGCCCGGCGGGTCCGCGGGGTCCGTAAACTTGACCGCCGTGAGCCTCTCCATCGGAATCGTCGGGCTGCCCAACGTCGGCAAGTCCACCCTCTTCAACGCGCTGACCAAGAACGACGCGCTCGCCGCCAACTACCCGTTCGCGACCATCGAGCCCAACGTCGGCGTCGTCGGGGTGCCCGACCCGCGGCTCGGCGTGCTGGCCGGGATGTTCGACTCGCAGAAGGTCATCCCGGCGACGATGGAGTTCCTCGACATCGCGGGCATCGTCAAGGGCGCGTCCGAGGGGCAGGGCCTCGGCAACAAGTTCCTCGCCAACATCCGCGAGACCAACGCGATCTGCCAGGTCATCCGCGCGTTCGAGGACCCCGACGTCACCCATGTGGACGGCGACGTCGCGCCGTCCCGCGACATCGAGACGATCAACACCGAGCTGATCCTGGCGGACCTGCAGACGATCGAGCGGGCGCTGCCGCGGCTCGACAAGGAGGCCCGGACCAGGAAGGACAAGGACAAGCTCGCGGTCGTCGACGCCGTCAACGCCGCGCAGAAGCTGCTGGACGAGGGCGTCACGCTGTTCGCGGGCGCCGAGAAGGCCGGCATCGACCTGGCGCTGCTGCGCGAGCTGCACCTGCTCACCGCCAAGCCGTTCCTCTACGTGTTCAACCTCGACGAGAGCGAGCTGACCGACGAGGCGCTGCGCGGCCGGCTGCGCGACCTCGTCGCGCCCGCCGAGGCGATCTTCCTGGACGCCAAGATCGAGGCGGAGCTGATCGAGCTGCCCGACGACGAGGCGCTCGAACTGCTGCAGGGGATGGGGCAGGAGGAGTCCGGGCTGTCGCAGCTCGTCCGGATCGGGTTCGCGACCCTCGGCCTGCAGACCTACCTGACGGCTGGCCCCAAGGAGTCGCGGGCCTGGACGATCCGCAAGGGCGCCACCGCGCCGGAGGCCGCGGGCGTTATCCACACCGACTTCCAGCGCGGCTTCATCAAGGCCGAGATCGTCTCCTACGACGACCTCACCGAGGCCGGCTCAATGGCCGCGGCCCGCACCGCCGGCAAGGTCCGCATGGAGGGCAAGGACTACGTCATGCAGGACGGCGACGTCGTCGAGTTCCGCTTCAACGTCTGAGGCGGCTCGCGCGCTGTAGGCCACAGGCAGGCCCCACCGGGTTCCGGTGGGGCCTGTGGCGTCTCATGAGCCTTGTGTGATTTGCGATACAGGTGTTGCATGTGGTGCCACGCCCCGCCCGCCTCGGGTGTTCTGTGGCGATATGTCCCGAAGCCGACACTTTGCCGGATTCTCTCGGGAACAGATTGCGGTCGGAACGGTCACCCGGTAACCAAGCAACCGCCGAGTCGTGCCGCTTGCCGGAAACCTGGTCAGGCGCGCCGTTCGTAGCCTTGGATAGGGGATCGTCACCGTTTGGCAATCTTCCCCGTTCCTGTTGAGCTGGATTGCATTATCCGCAACCGCGCGCCGGGGGTGTGCTTCGCCGCGATGCGCTGGAACAATTGACGCTCGTGGTTACGCTGGGCCCGGGGTGGGGTTCAGAAAGGACCACCCGCACAGGACCCAGGCAACAGACCGCGCCGACCGGGGGCGAGGCGCGAGCGGAGGCAGGATGGCTCGCAGGTCGGCCGTAGGACGCGGCCGTGACACGGCCGTGGTCGAGGAGACGGCGGCGCCCGCGGCGCTCGCCGCGTCCGCCGACCCGTGGGACGCGCCCGCGCCCGAACGGCGCCGCGGCCGCTCCGGCGGTTCCGGCGGCGGCGGGGGCGGGGGGGGGGGCGGGGGGGGGGGCGGGGGGGGGGGGGGGGGGGGGGGGGGGGGGGGGGGGGGG